>NZ_LQZC01000011.1:0-300000 GCF_001579525.1 Streptococcus oralis
TTTTAAACTCAAAGTTGAATTGTTCTCATCACTTGAAGTTGATTGCAAAATTGAAGACGCCCCTATATCTCCATCCTTAGTGGGTCTAGTGAAATAAATTAAACCCACCGCTAAAGCTATGATGACTCCATCTCTTAAAACAGAAACCACCATCTGTCTTTTTTACACAAAATCTCCTTTCTTATAATAGTAAAATATCATGAATAAGTTTCAATTAAATAATATATCAATCTATAAAAGCGAGAGCTAAACCTCATTCATGTCAAATGATATTTTATCATTTACTAATTAGTATTTCAAGAAATATGTTGTCAAATTGTAAATTTTTTTTAGAATGTTAAAAACCTACTATTTCATACATTAGAGAGATTCTCGAGATAGGATTACGGGAATATTATTCTGAGTTTTTTCAGAATATTATTACTTTTTAATCAATTCAACTAATGATCCATTTTTGCTCAATTCACCATATTATATATACTAAGAATAGTATCAAAATGCATTTAAAAAATTGCAATAATAAAAAAGATTATCCAATTAGACAATCTTTTTTATGTTCTTAATACAAATCAAGATAATTATCAACTTCCCATTGTGAAACAAAGGTCGCATAGCTAGCCCACTCGATACGTTTGGCTTCAAGGAAGCTAGTGTAAATGTGTTCACCTAGGGCTGCCTTGACCACGTCATCCTCAGTCAAAGCTTTCAAAGCGTTGTGAAGCGTTGATGGAAGATCAGTGATTCCAGCTTCCTTACGCTCTTCTGCTGTCATGATGTAGATATTCTCTTCGATAGGAGCTGGTGCTTCGATTTTGTTTTCAATACCATGCAAACCAACTTCCAAAAGAACAGCCATAGCGATGTATGGGTTTGCCATTGGGTCCACTGAACGCAACTCAAGACGAGTTCCCATACCTCGTGAAGCCGGTACGCGCACAAGTGGCGAACGGTTACGACCAGCCCAAGCAATGTAAACAGGTGCTTCATAACCTGGAACCAAACGTTTGTATGAGTTAACTGTTGGGTTCATGATAGCAGTATAGTTGTAAGCATGCTTGATCAAACCACCAAGGAAATGGTAGGCTGTTTCAGACAACTGCATTCCTTTTGGATCATTTGGATCAAAGAAGGCATTGTTTCCTTCTGCATCAAACAAGGACATATTACAGTGCATACCTGATCCAGCGATACCAAATTTTGGTTTCGCCATAAAGGTTGCGTAAAGACCGTGTTTGCGAGCAATGGTTTTAACAACGAGTTTAAAGATTTGAATCTTGTCACAGGCACGGAGGACTTCATCATACTTGAAGTCAATTTCATGTTGTCCAACCGCAACCTCGTGGTGACTCGCTTCTACTTCAAATCCCATTTTGGTCAAGACATTCACAATTTCACGACGTGTATTGTCCGCAAGGTCAGTAGGCGCCAAATCAAAGTAGCCACCCTTGTCATTTACTTCAAGTGTTGGATCCCCATTTTCATCCAACTTAAATAGGAAGAATTCTGGTTCTGGACCAAGGTTGAAGGATTTGAATCCTACTTCCTCCATATGGCGAAGAGCACGTTTGAGGTTGCCACGTGGGTCGCCTGCAAATGGTTCGCCTTCTGTTGTATAGACATCACAGATCAAACCTGCAACACTTCCATTTTCATCTCCCCAAGGGAAGACTGTCCATGTATCCAAGTCTGGGTATAAGTACATATCTGATTCATTGATACGTACAAAACCTTCAATAGAAGAGCCATCAAACATTGCTTTGTTTGACAAGACCTTGTCTAACTGTTCATCTGTAGCAGGAATTTCGACGTTTTTCATCGTCCCCAAGATATCTGAAAACATGAGACGAATAAAGGTAACATTTTTTTCCTTGACTTCACGACGAATATCTGCAGCTGTGATTGGCATGTGTTTACTCCTTAATTTTTGACTACTTGCGATTGCCTAACCGCGACCAAAAGGTGACTGCGCTGAAGCAAAGCGTCCCTGCTGGAGGAGCTCATTATGAAGCGCACGACGCACTTCCGTTGGGCTCACTGCTTTCTTGGATTTCGCCTCACGTTCAGCATATTTTTTCTTAATCGCAGCAATATTATGACCTTCAGAGATATAATCTTTGATTTCAAGTAGACGATCCATGTCATTCAAAGAATACATGCGACGGTTCCCTTCGTTTCGATCAGGTTTAATCAACTCTTGATCTTCATAATAACGAATCTGACGCGCCGAGAGATCGGTCAATTTCATAACACTGCCGATAGGAAAAACAGCCATATTTCGGCGAAATTCTCTTTCCTTCATTTACAATTTCCTTCTTCCTGTCTATTATAGTCTAAAAAAAGACAAACGTCAACGAATAATGTCATAAAATGTAACATTATTTTCTTTTTTTCTCCCAAAAGAGTTTCAGTTGCTCAATATCATAATTCACAAGAATTGCGACAAAAACTCCCATAAATGTTTCAAATACACGTGCAAACACGTACAAAAATGTTTCTCCGCTCGGTATTGATAGGGTAATGATCAACATAGCCGCTACACCACCGATAACTCCTGCCTTGTTGTTCATGGCTACATTTGTCATAATGGTTAACATGGTGCAAATCGGAACAACTAGTAAGGTTACCCAAAAGGCTCCATGAAATAAAGTGTTTAAGAGGAAAAAGACAAGGGCGTAAAAACCGCCAATACTATTTCCCAAGATACGCGAAGTTCCAAAATGGACACTCTTATCAAAGCTCTCTCGTAGACTGAAGACCGCTGTTAATGCTCCGATTTGAAGCCCCTTCCAGCCAAAAAAACCAAAAATCAAGAGAACTATAAATACAGCAATCCCCGTTTTGAAAGTTCGCATACCAAGCTTGAACTGTGACTTATCAAATTTATATTTTTTAAAATAACTCATAATCTCAACTTTCTACTACCATTTTAACATAAATTAGTTGATTTTATGAGTGAAAATCAATAGGAAGCGTTTTTAATTTCTGGATATAAAAAAGAGGAAACAGAGTTCCTCTTTTCTATTTAACTTTTAGAGCTTACTTGCTTTCGTCTTCTTTACGTTTCAACTGACCAAGTCCTAAAACTCCTACTAAAGCTGCTAGACCAAGATATGGCATGTAGCTTGAATCATTTGTACCTGTTTGAGGTAGAGTAGGGTTCCCTTTTGGATTTGGATTAGGATTAGGAGTTGTTGGCTCCTCTGGTTTCTTAGGTTCTGGCGTTGTCGTGCGAACTGTATTTGAAGCGTAAGCAACTTTGTTCACAGTATTTACATAGGTATTTTCAAAGGTTCCGACAGCAATTCGTTTCATTTGAATATAAGTCTCAGCCTGGAATGGAGAATCCAACTGAATCTCTTGAAGGAATTCTTCCTTGAAGCGAATTGTAATCATTCCCTTATCTTGATCATGTTCAACCTGTGTTTCAGCTGTTAAGTCTGTCCCTGCCTTGATAACACGACCGTCTTTCAATCGGATATCAACCTTGGCAAGAACTTTATAATTTCCAGTGTATTGATCACCTTTTTGGTCATAATCATCTACAAAACTATAGTCATTCAAGTCCTCAGAATGATTTTGTGGAATCAAACCACCAATCAAACGATAATTGAAGTACTGGTTTAACGGAATGGTTTGACCATCGATATTGTCACTACTTGGATCCATACTGATTGTCACATCTTTTTTCGGTGTGATTTTTGGTACGTTGTTGACAACTACTTCTGTAGCATAGCCATTTCCAAAATCAATTTGGTAGGCTTTGTTTTCATACTTACCACCCGTTTGACCAAATTCAGGTTTAACTGTCATCGGATCTGTGATTAGCAATGATTTTCCTGTTGTTACATAGTTCTTGTAGAATTCAGCTGGATTATCAGCTGAGAAGAGTTGGAAAGCACCTTTAACAGTGATGTTGGCTTTCTTCAACAGCTCTTGAACCTTCTTAGGTGCAGCTTCTAAACTATCATATTGTTGAACACTGATACCTGATACAAGGTTGCCCTCTAGATCACGAATCTTAACCAATTCTGGTTGAAGGGTCAAGGCTTCTTCTGGATAATCATCCACATAGTAGAAACCGTTTTGAATTGCTTCTTTAGACGATTTATCTCCCTTGTATTGGTCCAAATCCCATGTGAGTTCATAGTAGTTCGTTGAACCAGCTAGAACTTCTTTGCCATCAATATTCACACCTTGCTTGTTCTTGTTAACTTTCAAAGGCTTGATGTAGTTGTTATTTGGATTGTCAGGATCGTTTGGTTTACCTGGAGTCGTTACACGAACAATGTTTGACTTAACACCGTAGGCATCGTTGACTGTCAATGTAAAGTTATTCGTATAAGTCGCTCCATCATTCAAGACACGACCAACAACAGTTGGATATAGAGTCTCAAAGGATTTTGTCAAATCTGCATTGAAATCAGCCAAGGTCTCCTCAGTAGCCTTAAAGGTTACAGTGTGACTAGCTTTGTCATAGCTTGTTTCAAAACCTTTGCTTGCAACCTTGGTCGCTTCCAAATCAAACTGATAGCCCGTTGGAAGTGGATCTACCAATACAAACGAAGTTGTTTTTGGACGTCCTGCAGTTAAAGCTTCTGTTTTTAACTCAAACTTCACTACAGACTGCTTAGCAACGAGAGTACGATCAATATCTACTCCATCCTCATTCTTAATTTCTTTATTAATTTGAGGTTGCGCCATCAGGCTACTATAATGGAAGTGTACTGTCGGCACCGCTGGAGGAGTTGGTAACTGTTTAGGAGTTGGTGCTACAGGCGGAGTTGGCAATGGATCATAATTTGGCTCTTCCGGTTTTGATGGTTCTGGTTGATCTGGAGTCTTAACTGGTGGAGTTGGCTCATTTTCGTAGCTTGGTGCTACTGGAGCTGGTTCCAATGGTTTTTCTGTCTCATAGTTCGGCTCTTCCGGTTTTGATGGCTCTGGTTGATCTGGAGTCTTAACCGGTGGAGTTGGCTCATTTTCGTAACTTGGTGCTACTGGAGCAGGCTCCAATGGTTTCTCTGTCTCATATGTTGGCTCTTCTGGTTTTGATGGCTCTGGTTGATCTGGAGTCTTAACTGGTGGAGTTGGCTCATTTTCATAGCTTGGTGCTACTGGAGCTGGTTCCAATGGTTTTTCCACTTCATAAGTAGGAGCTTGTGGTGCAGTTGGTTCTACAGGTGGAGTTGGTTTTTCTTTTGTAATTTTCGGAACGTCAACCGCACGAATCTTACCATTGAGTGAGTACCAGATGTTTGGTCTTTTACCTGTATCAACCGCCATAACTGGATCAGAAGGAACTACTAAAGTAGCTGAAATGGCACCGACAGTAACACGGTTAGTTGAACCAGACATGCTGATTGCTCCTGCACCATACCAAGAGTTTGGAGCATCTGATGAATCCCATCCTGAATTAGGCTGGCTATTTTTATACATTGTCCAGCGAGCTCCACCCTGTCCTTGTTTAAAGTTAAGAGTTTCTGTGGCATAAATCTTTCCGTCTTTTTCTCCAACAGATGAACCGGAAATTTTAATAAAGTTACCAGTATAATCCTTGGCCATCTCAATAGAATTATTTTCTCTATTTAGAGATGCTACAGAAAGAAGGGCATTGTCAAAATTAATTGGTTGGTCATTTTCATCATAGAAGGTAAATTCATTTTTAATGAAAATTGAAGTACCTTTTTCAACATCACCAGTGTAAGCAGAAGCAAAGACTCCCAAAGTTGGATCACTAAAGATTCCCAGCCAAACTTTTCCACTAGGATTTTTAAATTGCGAAGAAGGATCTACAGTATATTTGTAAACAATCTTGGAAATCTTTTTACCGTTGTAGTATGAATTTTGAAGGTTGGTATAAGTTGCAGTTACGCTTTGCCCACGTTCTAGAAGAACAGAGCCCCATTTAACTTCTGTTTTATTCCCTACATTGGTCGTCCAGTCTGATTTGTCTCCAATATTACCATACAATTCCACTGAAGAAGTAGTCGCACCGTTCTCCAAGTTCTTGACATTGAGATTGTCTAACTGAAGATTTTTCTTGCCATATTGTACTGTGTCTTTCTTAAAGGCTTCATCAACTGCTGCTGCTGTAAGAAGTTTTCCTTCTGTTTTAAGGTCCAGTTGAGCATTCGATTCTAAATCATAAACCAAACTCTGAGCAGATGGCTTAGACAAGTAACCATCTTTATCTTTATTCTTTTCAAGTTCTTCAAGAGCCGCCTTAATTTTGGCCTGCTCATCTTCATATGCCTTTAATTTAGCTGGATACTCTGCTAACTCTTTCTTATACTTGGCAAGGTCTGCTTCATATTTCGCAACTTTAGCTTCATAATCTGTTTTAGCCGTGGCATTACGTTGCTTGATTTCTTCATTCTCAGCTTTAATCGCAGCATTTTTTGCCTTATTGTCTTCAACAGCCTTTTCATAGGCTGCTTTTGCATCAGCATTTGCTTTTTGAACGCGAGCTAGTTCTGTCTGATAAGCCGCTAACTTAGTTTGGTAGTCTGTTTCATTAGCTGCATTCGCTTGTTTGACTGCTGCCAAGTCTTTTTCGTATTGTGCTATTTTAGCCTCATAAGTTGCCTTGGCTGTTTCGTTTCGTTGTTTAATCGCTTCATTTTCTGCTTGAATTGCTGTGTTTTTAGCTGTATTTTCTTTCACTGCTTTATCATAAGCTTCTTTAGCTTCCGCATTAGCTTTTTGTACTCGAGCTAATTCTGTCTGGTAAGCTGCTAATTTAGCTTGATAATCAGCATCATTATCTTCCTTGGCTTTCTTAATAGCTGCAAGATCTGCTTCATACTGCTTCTTCGCTGCTTCATAAGTTGCTTTTGCAGTTTCATTACGTTGTTTAATCGCTTCATTTTCAGCTTGAAGAGCTGCATTCTTCGCAGTATTTTCTTTTACTGCTTTATCATAAGCCTCTTTAGCTTCAGCATTAGCTTTTTGTACTCGAGCTAATTCTGTCTGGTAAGCTGAAAGTTTATTTTGATAATCCTGTTGACTATCTTCGTTTGCTTTTTTGACAGTTGCTAAATCTTTTTGATATTGTGCTAGCTTAGCCTCATACTCTGCTTTAGCTGTTGCATTGGCAGTGTTGATTTTCCCAACTTCTTCTTGATGACTTTTTAGATCTTTTTGATACTTGTCATCCGCTGCTTTATTTTCAGCATTGACTTTATCTGTTTCAACCTGATGAGCTGCAACATCTTTTTTATATGCTTCAGTTGTTGTCTTTATTTCTTCAGCCTGTTTAGCATAGTCGCTTTTAATCTCATCTTGTTTTTGAGCATTCTCTGTAGCAGTTGTGGCTGTTCCTTTGTCTTTTGTTTCATCTTGAACTACCTTAACTCCTGCAGATTTTGCATCAGCAACTGCTTTATCCAAATCAGCTGATGATACTTCTACTGGCAAAGCTGAGTCTTTAGAACCAGCCTTAGCTTGGCTTTCTTTGGCAACTTGGCTCATTTCCCCCTGAGCTTCAGGTAGATTTGTAGCTGGGTTTCCTGTAGTAGCTACCTCAACTGTACTTGTACTAGTTGTCTCTGTAACTTCATCAGCAAATACTGCTTTGTCTGCAAAAGCAATCAAAGCAGTTCCTAAAACAGCACCACACAACGTTTTCGCAACTTTGCTTTTACGAAATCCATAGACTTCTTTTTTATTTTTCATTTTAATCCCTTTCCTTATCTAAATTTAGTCGTTACTTCTTATACTAGCATTTTACAAGGCAGGATGCAAATATTTACTCTTTTTTCTTTTTATTTATAGAAAAATTCCACATATTTATAAATTAAATTAAAAAGAAGATGGTCACACCATCTTCTTTTAGTTAAACTATTTATTTTTCAGTCAAAGCTGCCAATCCTGGCAATACTTTGCCTTCAAGGAGTTCCATTGAAGCTCCACCACCAGTAGAGATCCATGAGAACTTGTCTGCACGTCCAAGGTTGATGGCTGCGGCAGCTGAATCACCACCACCGATGATTGATTTCACGCCTGGTTGTTTCACGATAGCATCCATGACACCGATTGTACCAGCTTGGAAGTCAGGGTTTTCAAATACACCCATAGGTCCGTTCCATACAACTGTTTTGGCACCAGTCAAAGCTTCGTCGAATTTAGCGATTGATTTTGGACCGATATCCAAACCAAGGAAACCTGGGTCTACTGCTTCACCCTCAGTGTCTTTCACTTCAGTGTAGTCTGCAAATGCGTTTGCTTCTTTTGAGTCAACTGGCAAGATCAATTTGCCGTTTGCTTTTTCAAGAAGAGCTTTTGCAACATCCAATTTGTCTTCTTCTACAAGTGAGTTACCAATTTCGATACCTTGTGCTTTGTAGAATGTGTAAGTCATCCCACCACCGATAAGGACTTTATCAGCTTTTTCAAGCAAGTTTTCGATAACACCGATCTTGTCTGAAACTTTTGAACCACCAAGGATTGCTACGAATGGACGTTCTGGAGCTTCAACTGCTTCTTGGATGTAGGCAATTTCGTTTTCAAGAAGGAATCCAGCAACTGCTTTTTCGACGTTTGCTGAGATACCAACGTTAGATGCGTGTGCACGGTGAGCTGTACCGAATGCATCGTTTACAAAGATGCCATCTCCAAGTGATGCCCAATATTTACCAAGTTCAGGATCGTTTTTAGATTCTTTCTTGCCGTCAACATCTTCGAAACGAGTGTTTTCAACCAAGAGAACTTGTCCATCTTCAAGAGCGTTAACAGCGGCTTCCAATTCAGCACCACGTGTAACACCTGGGATAAATTTAACTTCTTGTCCCAATTTAGCAGCCAAGTCAGCAGCTACAGGAGCAAGTGATTTACCTTCTTTGTCTGCCTCTTCTTTTACACGTCCAAGGTGAGAGAAGAGGATTGCACGTCCACCTTGTTCAAGGATGTACTTGATAGTTGGAAGAGCTGCAGTGATACGGTTGTCATTGGTAATCACGCCATCTTTAACAGGTACGTTGAAGTCAACACGAACGAGAACTTTTTCCCCTTTCAAGTCAACGTCTTTAACAGTTAATTTTGCCATTTGATATGACTCCTTCTTTTTTTATACGTGTTAATTATATCACAAAATCAGCAAAAGAGATAGAAAAACCCTAAACTTTTCTTGTTCTTTCTTGCAACTGAAATTAGGATTTTTTAAAATCAAATCTAGAAAAACCTTATCAAATAAGTAATCAATGAGAGATAAAATAATCAAAACAAGGCCTGACTGATTTGCAGCCAAACCTTGTTTTTAGTTGTTATGAGGAAATCCAAGAATTCTAAATCGATTAGTCTTCTTTTTTCTTTCTAGCAATCAAGCCATAGCCACTCATTGCTCCGAGGAGTCCCAGTGATACTAGACTGGCATCTGTTTCTACACCAGTATTTGGAAGTTGATTTGTTGCCTTTTCAACTTTTACCGATGCTGCTAAAGACGCTTGGTCTGTTGTTTGTGAGTCTAGCTCTTCTTTTGTTCCAACTTCTGTGATTTCTGGGACAGCTTCCTTGAGAACTTCAGTTGAACGAAGGGTGCGATTGCCTTGGACATCTACTTCTACTAGACGACGAATTTGACCTTCAACTCCAGCTTGCACAACACGGCGTTGTCCTTTGAGAAGCTCGGCGTTTGGTCGCTCCTGACGTTCAAAGGCTGTTGTTTCAGTTTCAATAACTAGTTCAGGGAGGGCCTCAACCGTTGGAGCCACTTCATTTGGATCCATACTTCCAACATGATGGCTTTCTTCTGTAAGAGCTAGTTTCTTATTCAGCTTTTCTTTCATTTCCGCAAAAGCTTGAGGAGTTGGCGTTTGTGAAGATAATAAAGCTTCTGCTTGGGCAATTAACTCAGCTTTAGGATCTTTTTCACGGACGGATTCGAGCAAACCTTCCAATTCTTCTCTAGCAGTCTGATAACGTTGATTTCCATCCAAGTCTGTCCCTGCTTGTTTCAACTCATTCAAAGCCCGGTTGACTTCTTCTTGGCTAGCATTGTGGTTTTCTGCTACAGTTTTGGCTGCAGTGAGCTTCTCTACTAGTGCTGCTTGTTTGTCCTCACTTGAGAAGGTGTAGGCAAGGGTTGACTGACGACCTTGGGCAGCAGTGATTTCTTGTTTGAGGTACTCATCGTTGACAGCTGCTTTTGGAGAAACCAAGACATCGAACTCAGCAGTGTGTCCCTTGTAATGCAAGGTCAAGGTTTGTCGTCCAGTCTTCTGAGCATCATAGCCCGTGATTTCAACACCTTGATCCGTAAAGGCATGACTTTCTTCCGTCTCATCATCATAGAGGACACCAAAGCGACCTTCAGAGAGATCCAGTTGGTCCCCTACTAGATAGTCTGTTTTTGGTTTCTTCGTAATGTACAAACCTGCTACTTCTTTTGGTTTTCCTTCATCCTGTCCTGTCACTTGGACTTTCAGATCACCTGACACTGGTAAACCAAGGTATTGAAGTGTTAGGTTTTGTTCCCCTTTTTGATGAGCATCGTATCCAGATACCGTCACACCTGAGTGAGTAAGGTTAATCAGCTCATCGGCTTGTCCCCCTTCGTATTGAACACGGAGTGTTCCGCCTCTTAGGTCCAGTTTTTCTCCCTCTTTATAAACCGTCTTCTTAGGTCCTTTTTCGAGACTAACTGCAGCAATTTTTCTTTCATCCTGTGGAATCGCTACAGCCAAGGTGTTACTGATTTCTTTGCCAGGTAGTTGGGTACGATAGTAGAGGAGAGTTGGTTGCTTGTCAAAGCCCAATGGTGCTGTTGCCAAGTCGCCTCCAGTTTCAGACTTCAAGGTTGCAATTGGTGTTTGTGAATCTGCCTTGTCGTAAACGGTGATAGTTGCACCAGCTGGAACATCAGAGAAACCAAGTTGAACTTGATGGTTTCCAAGTGAACGGGCAGCTACCTTAGCCATTGGAATATTTTGACTTTCTGTGTCCAAGGTTTCGTACATCTTCCAGTTGTAGATACGAATGGCCTTCCAAGGTGTTCCGTTATCAGATGTAATGACATGCAAACGCCAGTCTTGGGCAGTGATTGGTTTATCAAGAGCGATATCCGTCACGTGCGCTTTATTGCCACGGACTTCCTTAGCTAGTTTCCACTCGCCATCTGTATCTTTATAATAAAGATCAAAGTCCTTGGTATTCATCAAACCATCGTTTACGGATTCTCCACCAGCTCCCGCATGATCCATAACCCATCTGACAACACGACGTGGTTGAGTCAAACGAATATCGACACTACCGCTCAATTGTCCTGAAGACCACTTGTCTGACAGACTTGTAATGGTACCGTTCAACATACCTTCGATGCCTTCACCACCTTCAGTATTTGGGAAAGTGCTACCAATAACCGTTGCCCCTGGAACAATATTTTCAGCCAAAGGTCTTGGGAGAGTTGTATCCTGAACAGTCATCCCCCAGTTGAATGACGCAGTTGCAGCCTCAGAACGGAGCCCATTTTTACCAACTGCAACGACTTTCAATTCTTGAGTCGTACCAGTCGCATTAGCAGAACGGCTAACTTTTGGCAAGTAGATGGTTGAAGCAGATGAACCTGTCAACAAACGCCAGTTGTCACCGTCTTTTTCGTAGACTTCATAGAAATCTGAATCTTGGTTACCCGTAAATTGAACAACTGCTTCAGCTTCTTGAGCATTCTTAAGAGACTGTTTCACTACTGAGAGACCTGTAGGTGCTTGTGGCGCTTGGTGATTGTCCGTAATCGTTAATTGTCCTAGGTTGAACTGATAATCTTTTACAGCACCTTCATGTTCGAAGAAGAGTTTAACTGCATAGATGGTTTTACCTGCTAGTGAGCTAAGGTCAAATTCTTCATTTGTCCAGTTATCAGAAAGTGTTAGCTCTTTCCATGCGGCTGCATCCTCAAATTTGTAGTCTGGTGTTGTAGAGAAGGCCATATAAACTTTAGAGCCTTTTCCTCCCTTGTGGGCAACCCGAAGTTTGGTTTTCTTCGTTACTTCTAGTTTAGTAGAATACAAATTCACATCTTGGTTCGTCTTACCAGCTACATCACCTGAGAATTTAAGGGAGTTTCCGCCATTGTAGGCATCTGTAAAGTCATATTCTGCACGAAGTTTTTCCCCCGTTGAAGTCTGCCACCAGCGCCATGTTGGCAAGACACCTGAAACAGAACGGTAGTTCCACTCAGAATCCTTAGAAACTTTGCCATCTACAAACCACTTTCTACCATGACCTGTATTAAAAGAGGTAGTGAAAGTCCGGCCTACTGCTGGAGTGCGGTCCGCAACTAAATTGGCAATTCCATACCACTCTTTATCTCCTGGTTTTTGAGCCGTTGGATCCCCTTGATAACCTGTAAAGAAGATGTCTTCGTTCTTGTGGTAGTCTTCACCTGTTTTTCCTAGACTGGTAATCGTATCCGGCGCAAAAAGTCCAAGTGACAAGCGCAACTTGCCATTCTCATCTAAGAGAGCATCCCAGTTGACCTTGGTCTTATATGATCCACCTTGTTGCAATTCTAAGCCTGCAAAGACATCATACTGGCTACGTTCTAGCCATTTGGCCATCTCTACGGAGTGGTCATTCTTTTCCTTGTTCCAGTTGAAATTGGCAAAAAATTGATCTGCAGGTACCTTGTCTCCTTCTTTTTGCATGAACTGGTAGTTGTAATCACCTAGACCATCTTCGTGGTAACGACCGTATTTGTAGGTCATGGCATCGTACCAAGCATACTTGATTGGATGGTTGACTTTAGCTGCGTATTCTTTTGTATAGAGCATGAATTGGCGCATTTTTTCACCAAGAGGTTCTACCAATTCCCCCGTTGTTTCCTGATTAATGAAATAGCCATCAAAGCCATAGTACTTAGCAAGATCGACAAGTTTCCGTGCGATAGGGAAGGTGCCATCCTCATCTTGCTTCAAAGCCTCAGCAAACTTCTCTTGGTCGGCAATACTGTTTGACCAGTTGAAGAAGAGGGTTCCATAAACGGGAACTCCGTTGCGGTGCCCGGCATCAATGACATCTGGAGTAGGGACTAGGCCTTCCCAGAAGACCATTGAATCCAAGTATTGCCAGTAATCGAAGGCGTAGGCCTTGAATTCTTCTCCACCAACAGAAGCGTGGTCTTTAGCCTTTGAGTTGGTATTTGCTAGCGCCTGAACTTTAGCTCTTCTGCTTGCTTTTTCGTTAACCAACTGACCTCTATGGCGCTTGGCGAGTTCAACTGAGGATCGATTGATGGGATCATCCTCACGCGCACCTGGTTCCCATTTCAACAAATCATCCCAAGTATCAAACTTGATTTCTTTTGGTCGGAGACTCTTCTCTTCATTTTTAGGAACGTCTGCTAGACTTGGTTTGTCAGCTTTATTGTCAGCCACTTGAGGAGTTTCCTCAGGCTTGACTCCTTCTTTGTCAGTTGGTTGAGCAGGTTTTTCAGTTTTATCTGTCGGAGCTGGCTTTGCTTCTTCTTTTTCATTAACCAAATCAGCTATTGCTGGAGTGTTTTCTGAAATTGGTTGCTCAGCTACTTTGTTTTCAGTTTCCTCTAATTGTTTTTCGATAGCTGCAGTATCTGGATTAGTTGTCTCACTAGTACTTGTAGCTTGGACGCTCGTATTTGCAGCTGTTTCAGGGACTGCGACTTGTTCGGCAAGAGCTGGACTCGCAAATAGAGCTGAACCAATCATCAAGGAACAAGCCCCGATTGACAGCTTACGAATACTGTAACGGCAACGTTTTTCAAAAAATAGATTTTTCATCTTATCCTCCTAATAAAATATAAAGTAAGCGCTTTACTTTTTGATAAAAAGTAACTGTTCTCAGTGCACACCACCAGAACAGGATCATCTTCATTTTATCCTATATGAAAGCGATGTCAATCTATTTAACATAAAAACTATAACTAGGATAATAATCAGTAAAATTTGGACACAATCCTATAAATCATCTATCTTAAAGGGAATCTATCTCTCATTTTAAAAGAAAGTTCTTGTTTCTTATGAAAATTTCAGCTAAACACTTGTGAGATTTACTTTTATCCTTTAAAATAGAATAGGAGAAATTCCGTTATTATTTTTCGGAGGAAAAAGAAATGTCCATTAATTGGCAGGAAATTTTATTTCACTTTTTAGGAGGTCTAGGACTGTTTTTATACAGTATCAAGACCATGGGAGACGGTTTGCAACAAGCTGCTGGAGATCGCCTTCGTTTTTACATTGACAAGTACACTAGCAATCCCTTTTTAGGCGTTCTAGTCGGAATCGTCGTGACTGCCCTGATTCAGTCAAGTACAGGGGTTACAGTTATCACGGTTGGGCTGGTCAGCGCTAGTCTTCTCACTCTTAGACAGGCTATCGGAATTATCATGGGAGCCAACATCGGAACCACCGTTACTTCCTTTATCATCGGTTTCAAACTAGGTGAGTATGCTTTACCCTTGATTTTCCTTGGAACCATGTTCCTCTTCTTTACAAAAAACAGAACAGCAAACAATATCGGGCGCATCCTGTTTGGTGTCGGGGGAATCTTTTACGCCCTTAATCTCATCAGTGCCGGCATGAGTCCGCTTAAAGATTTACCACAATTCAAGGAATATATGGTAACCTTGGGACAAAATCCTATTTTAGGAGTAGTAGCTGGTGCAGTGATTACCGTCCTCATCCAGGCTTCCTCGGCTACAATCGGGATTTTGCAAGGCCTCTATGCAGGTGGGTTCCTTGACCTTAAAGGTTCGCTACCAGTTCTCTTCGGGGATAATATCGGGACAACCTTAACCGTTATCATTGCCGCAGCTGGAGCCAATGTCTCTGCAAAGCGCGTTGCGGCAACCCACGTTACCTTTAACGTTTTAGGAACTATTCTTTGCTTAATCCTATTAGGCCCCTTTACTGCTATGATCGAGTACTTCCAGGCACTCCTTCACCTCTCACCTGAGATGACCATCGCCTTCTCTCACGGTGCCTTTAACGTAAGTAACACCATTGTACAATTTCCATTCATCGGAGCCTTGGCCTACTTTGTAACCAAGCTCATCCCTGGTGAAGATGAAGTTGTCAAGTACGAGCCGCTTTATCTTGATGAGCATTTGATTAAACAAGCTCCATCAATCGCTCTCGGAAATGCGAAGAAAGAACTCCTTCACTTAGGAAATTATGCTTCTAAAGCCTTTGACCTTTCATACAACTACATCATTGACCTTAATGAAAAGGTTGCTGAAAAAGGCCACAAGACCGAAGAAGCCATCAATACCATTGATGAAAAATTGACTCGTTACCTCATTACTCTTTCAAGTGAAGCCCTTAGCCAGAAAGAAAGTGAAGTGCTCACCAACATCCTGGATTCATCCCGTGATTTGGAACGGATTGGAGATCATGCAGAAGCCCTAATCAATCTGACCGACTACCTTCAACGTAAGAATGTCGAGTTCTCTGAGGCTGCTTTGCAGGAATTGGCTGATATTTATCAAAAAACTACTGGCTTTATCAAGGATGCCCTTGATAGCGTGGAAAACAATGATATCGAAAAAGCTCAAAGTCTGATTGAACGCCATAAAGAAATCAACAATATGGAACGTGTTCTCAGAAAGACCCACATCAAACGCCTTAACAAGGGTGAGTGTTCAACACAAGCTGGGGTCAACTTTATCGACATCATTTCCCACTATACTCGTGTATCTGACCACGCTATGAACCTAGCTGAAAAGGTCATCGCTGAACAAATCTAATATCCAAGAAGCTATCCTGAACAGGATGGCTTTTTCTTCTCCTAATACTCTTCGAAAATCTCTTCAAACCACGTCAACGTCGCCTTGCCGTAGGTATATGTAACTGACTTCGTCAGTCTTATCTGCTACCTCAAAGCAGTGCTTTGAGCTGACTTCGTCAGTTCTATCTGCAACCTCAAAACAGTGTTTTGAACTAACTTCGTCAGTTCTATCCACAACATCAAAACGGTATTTTGAGCAACCTGCGGCTAGTTTCCTAGTTTGCTCTTTGATTTTCATTGAGTATAACCAAGAATTGCTTTTCTGTCATATAGAAAAATGCTTTAATTCACAATGGAATCAAAGCATTTTAAATAGCTCTCCAAACATAATAGCAGAAACCGCGGTTCCTCTGTACTTAGCTTCTTCTCTTTTGATAAAGCGAGCCAAGTTGATCAATTCAGGTGCTGGGTGTTTGGGATTTCTGAACAATTCAAGATTGACCAGTCCTGAGAGACGGACTGCTAGTAACTGCTCATTTGTAGTAGGCAGTTTCTTAGCAGTCTCTAGGAGAGCAGCGACTAAATCTTCACTCAAGCCCTGACGGGCATGATTATAGAGATCTTTTATAAGGCTTTCTAGGTTTGGTTCTGCCATCCCGAGCCCCCCCCCTTATGTTTAATAATTTTTAATCAAATCAACCGTTGAACGATCCAATTTTTTCACCAAGGCTTGTAAGAAAGCTTGCGCTTCTAAGAAGTCATCCATAGCGTATAGAGTTTGGTGAGAATGGATATAACGAGCGCAGACACCGATGGTTGTAGATGGGACACCACCATTTTTCAGATGAGCTGCGCCAGCGTCCGTTCCGCCTTTACCACAGTAGTATTGGTACTTGATACCAGCTTCCTCAGCCGTTGTCAAAAGGAAATCCTTCATCCCTGGGAGAAGCAAGTGACCTGGATCGTAGAAACGAATCAAGGTTCCATCCCCAATCTTGCCTTGACCACCATAAACGTCACCTGCTGGTGAACAGTCCACTGCTAAGAAGACTTCTGGGTCAAACTTAGTTGTGGAAGTATGAGCACCACGAAGACCAACTTCTTCTTGGACGTTAGAACCAAGATAGAGTTCATTTCCTAGTTTTTGGCCTGAAAGAGCTTCAGCTAGCTCGCTCACCATGAGAACCCCGTAGCGGTTGTCCCAAGCTTTTGAGATGATATTTTTTTCATTGGCTGTAAGGATTGCGCTACTATCAGGTACGATGGTATCACCTGGACGGATGCCAAAACTTTCTGCCTCATCCTTGTCCGAAAACCCACCATCAAAGACGATATCTGCAATAGCAGGCATGGTTGGTCCACCCTTACCACGAGTCAAATGTGGAGGGACAGAACCCGAAATCACAGGAATTTCACGACCGTCACGAGTCAAGAGTTTGAAACGTTGGCTGCTAACCACCATAGGATTCCAGCCACCGATTTCTACGACACGGAAGGTACCATCTGGCTTGATTTCGCTGACCATAAAACCAACTTCATCCATGTGAGAAGCGACCAAGACGCGCGGTGCATCTGCAGCTTCTGAATGTTTAATCCCGAAAATGCCACCCAAGCCATCTGTCACCACTTCATCCACATGCGGTGTCAATTTTTCACGAAGATAGGCACGAACAGGTGCTTCATGACCTGAGATCGCAGCAAGTTCTGTTACTTCTTTGATTTTTGAAAATAATGTTGTCATTTCAGTTCCTTCTTTCTTTCATCCATTTTACCACTTTTTATAGGAGAAGGGTAGCGGGAAGGTGGATTTCTAAATTAGTATCTTAGTCCTACTGTATCTTAGAAAAAGCTTGTATTTTCTTGCATGTGAGGTGAAATCTAAGAACTATTCCAAGACCAACCCAAAGCTTAATTCCCAAACACAAAACAATTCAATGCTATATTCGTTCAGTTTTTTCATGAAATTTGCAGAAAATAGTTGACTTTGCCTTCTTATTTCTTTAAAATAGTACAAAACTAGGAAAAGGAAAAAATCATGACTAAAACAATTCTTGTTACAGGTGGAGCTGGCTACATTGGCTCCCATACCGTTAAAGCTCTTTTAAATGCTGGCTATCAGGTACATGTTCTAGATAATCTCTCTACAGGAAATCGTTCAGCTGTAGATAGTCGTGCTAGCTTTAAACAACTGGATGTTTATGATGCTAGTGCCTTAAAAACTTACTTGGAAGAAAACAAGATTGACGCTGTTCTCCATTGTGCAGGTGAGATTGTTGTGAGCGAAAGTATTGAAAATCCAAGTAAATACTTCACTGCCAATGTTGCGGGTATGAACCAAGTTCTCAAAGTCTTATCTGAAGTTGGCATTCAAAAAATCATGTTCTCTTCAACTGCTTCCCTCTATGGTAATAACTGTATTGACAAGCCGGCGACTGAAGATACCCTGCTCGACCCTGTCAATCCTTACGCAGAAACAAAATTGATGGGCGAACGAATGATTTACTGGATGGCCAATCGCTACGATTGGAAATATGTCATTTTCCGTTACTTTAATGTTGCTGGGGCTGAAATGGATGCTTCAAACGGTCTGCGCGTGAAAAATCCAACTCATATCATTCCAAATATCAACAAGACCGCATTGGGACAAAATGATAGCCTAAAAATATTTGGAGATGACTACGATACACGTGACGGTTCATGTATTCGTGATTACATTCATGTCTTGGACCTTGCACAGGCTCATGTTAAAGGAATGAACTACCTATTTCAAGAAAACAGTTCTTCTCAAATCTTTAACTTAGGAACTGAAAAAGGCTATACCGTCAAAGAAATCTTTAAAACTGCTGAAGAACTACTGGATCAAAAAATCCCACACGAGATTGTTGCTCGTCGTGCTGGTGACCCAGCAAGCGTCCTAGCAGACGCATCAAAAGCTAAAAAATACCTTGATTGGCAGGCTAGCTACTCCCTCGAAGATATTATTTTATCAGATTATCGTTGGCGTGTTAAAGAAGGCAAAAACATTTTGGAATAGGATAACAAAGGAGAAAGCCTTGGCGCTCTCTCCTTGTCTTATTTATTAAATTGTCAGAAAATTTATTGACAGATTAAAGAAATCGTGTTACAGTAATATCCGCGGGTATCTTTCGATACCAAATCTATTTGAAAGGACGGGGTATGAAACTTTCTCATTATTTAATTGGCTTACTTCTACTCCTAGTCTTTCTCTCTATTAGCATTGGAACCAGTGATTTTTCATGGGGAAAACTCTTTGCTTTCGAGCAGCAGACCTGGCTTCTCTTTCAAGAGTCCCGTCTTCCAAGGACCATTAGCATTCTCCTGACTGCCTCTAGTATGAGTATGGCAGGACTCCTCATGCAGACCATTACTCAAAACCAGTTTGCTGCTCCGAGTACAGTCGGAACGACTGAAGCCGCCAAACTGGGAATGGTGTTAAGCCTCTTTGTCTTTCCGTCTGCGAGTCTGACCCAAAAGATGCTCTTTGCTTTTGGCTCATCCATTTTATTTACCCTCTTCTTCCTGGCCTTTATGACTATTTTTTCTGTAAAGGAAAGGTGGATGTTACCCTTGATCGGGATCATCTATAGTGGGATTATCGGTTCTATCACAGAAGTTATTGCCTATCGTTTCAATCTGGTTCAGAGTATGACGGCCTGGACCCAGGGCTCCTTCTCCATGATTCAGACCCATCAGTATGAGTGGCTCTTCTTAGGACTCATCATCCTGATAGCCGTTTGGAAATTGTCTAAGACCTTCACCATCATGAATCTGGGCAAGGAAACCAGTGAGAGTTTGGGGATTTCTTACTCCCTACTGGAAAAGCTGGCCCTCTTTCTAGTGGCACTAACGACAAGTGTCACCATGATTACTGTAGGTGCCTTGCCTTTTCTCGGAGTCATCGTTCCCAATCTTGTCCGCAAGCGCTATGGAGATAATCTGAGCCAAACCAAACTCATCGTCGCTCTGGTCGGAGCCAATCTGGTTCTGGCCTGCGATATCCTCTCTCGAGTCTTGATTCGGCCCTATGAGCTGTCTGTCAGTCTCCTACTAGGAATCATCGGTAGCCTCGTCTTTATCCTACTTCTCTGGAGAGGAGGACGAAAAGATGCAGTTTAAAAGCAAACATACCAAGCTCTTCTGGCTTCTCATTATTCTGGCCATCGGAGCTTGTTTCCTCTACTTTTGCCCCATCACTAACCTGTCTGCCTTTGCCTGGAAGCTGCGTTCCCAAAAAATCATCGTTTATCTCTTGGTAGCCATCGCGACAGGGATTTCGACCATTAGTTTTCAAACCCTGACGGAAAATCGCTTTCTAACGCCAAGTATTTTGGGTATCGAATCCTTCTATGTCTTGCTACAGACCCTGCTACTGATATTTGAAAGCAAATTTCTACAGCTTGGAAAGTCTCCAATCTTAGAATTTCTAGTCTTGCTTCTGCTTCAATCCCTCTTCTTTCTCGCCTTACAAGGCTACTTGAAGAAGCTGATGAAGCAAGATCTGGTCTTCATCCTGCTGATCTGTCTAGCACTCGGAAGTCTCTTTCGAAATATCAGTACCTTCCTCCAAGTCCTGATGGATCCAAATGAATACGATAAACTGCAGAACAGTCTCTTTGCCTCCTTTCAGCATCTCAACACTTCCATCCTAGCCATCGGTTCTCTGATCATCCTCGCCTTGACAATCTTTTTCTTTCGAAAAGCAGTCGTTCTGGATGTCTTGCACCTGCAAAGAGAAACGGCTCAGATACTGGGACTCGATGTTGAAAAAGAACAGAGAGAACTCCTCTGGGGCATCGTGCTCTTGACCTCAACAGCCACTGCCTTGGTAGGGCCTATGGCCTTCTTCGGCTTTATGCTGGCCAATCTCACTTACCTGATTGTCAAAGATTATCGACACAAGTTGCTCTTTATCGTAGCCATTCTGATCGGATTTATTAGTTTGACCTTGGGGCAAGCCCTCATTGAACGAGTCTTTGCTTTGGAAATTCGCATCAGTATGATCATCGAGAGCGTGGGTGGTCTCTTATTCTTTATCTTACTTTACAGGAGGGCCCGTCGGTGAAACTGGAAAACATTGACAAATCCATTCAAAAACAGGATATTTTGCAAGACATTTCCCTTGAAGTCAGTCCTCAGAAACTGACAGCCTTTATTGGTCCAAACGGCGCCGGGAAATCGACTCTCCTCTCCATCATGAGCAGACTGACCAAGAAAGATCAGGGAATTCTCAGTATCAAAGGCCGTGAAATCGAGAGCTGGAATTCGCAAGAACTGGCCAAAGAGCTCACCATCCTAAAGCAGAAGATTAATTACCAAGCCAAATTGACTGTAGAAGAACTGGTCAGCTTTGGACGTTTTCCCTACAGTCGAGGTAGACTGAGAGCAGAGGACTGGGAAAAAATCCGAGAAACTCTGGACTATCTGGAACTGACAAGCTTAAAAGACCGCTACATCGATAGTCTGTCTGGTGGACAGTTGCAACGTGTCTTTATCGCCATGGTACTAGCTCAGGATACTGACTTTATCTTGCTAGACGAACCGCTCAACAACCTCGATATCAAGCAAAGCGTCAGCATGATGCAGATCCTTCGGCGACTGGTGGAGGAACTTGGCAAAACCATTATCATCGTCCTCCACGATATCAACATGGCTAGCCAATATGCGGATGAAATTGTTGCCTTCAAGGACGGTCAAGTCTTTTGCAAGGGAACGACTGCTCAAATCATGCAGGCTGACCTGCTCAGTCAACTCTATGAGATTCCCATCACGCTAGCTGATATCAATGGCAAAAAAATCTGTATCTATAGCTAGCTATTCTGAATTCATGTTAGAGAGCCCTCTGCCTCTTAGCTAACAAGCCTATCTAAGAGACCCCTACATCGTTACTATATTTTAAAAAGGAGAAATTATGAAAACATCCCTTAAACTTTATCTCACTGCCCTAGCGGCCAGTTTCTTGCTCCTACTTGGTGCATGTAGTACAAACTCAAGTACCAGCCAGACAGAGACAAGTAGCTCTGCTCCAACAGAAGTGACCATTAAAAGCTCACTGGACGATGTCACTCTTTCAAAAGTTCCTGAGAAAATCGTTGTCTTCGACCTCGGTGCTGCGGATACTATTCGCGCTTTAGGTTTTGAAAAGAACATCGTCGGAATGCCTACAAAAACTGTTCCGACTTACCTAAAAGATCTTGCGGGAAATGTCAACAATGTGGGTTCCATGGTTGAGCCAGACCTAGAAGCCATTGCTGCTCTTGAACCGGATTTGATCATTGCCTCTCCACGTACCCAAAAGTTCGTAGACAAGTTCAAAGAAATCGCGCCAACCGTTCTCTTCCAAGCAAGCAAGGACGACTACTGGACTTCTACCAAGGCTAACATCGAATCCTTAGCAAGCGCTTTTGGTGAAACTGGTACACAGAAAGCCAAAGAAGAATTAGCTAATCTAGACAAGAGCATCCAAGAAGTCGCTACTAAAAACGAAAGTTCTGACAAAAAAGCCCTTGCTATCCTCCTCGATGAAGGAAAAATGGCTGCCTTTGGTGCCCAATCTCGTTTTTCTTTCTTGTACCAAACTTTGAAATTCAAGCCAACTGACACTCAATTTGAAGACTCTCGCCACGGACAAGAAGTCAGTTTTGAAAGTGTCAAAGAAATCAATCCTGACATCCTCTTTGTCATCAACCGTACCCTTGCCATCGGTGGGGACAACTCAAGCAACGACGGTGTCCTAGAAAATGCCCTCATCGCTGAAACTCCTGCCGCTAAAAACGGTAAGATCATCCAACTAACACCAGACCTCTGGTATCTAAGCGGAGGCGGACTCGAATCAACCAAACTTATGATTGAAGACGCACAAAAAGCGTTGAAATAAGCAAGAAAACCCAACATCATCTGATGTTGGGTTTATTTTTCTTCTTGATTTCGTTTGAGGGAAAAGTGGTCTGGGACGGGATCCTTACCTGTTTTCGACCAGGGATGACAACGTAAAATCCGAGCCAAGCCCATCAAAACACCCTTGAAGCCATGTTTTTCAATAGCCTGAATCATGTAGTTGGAACAAGTAGGCTCAAAGCGACAAGAGGGTGGAAAGGCCGGTGAGATAAAACGTTGGTAAAAGCGTACTGGCGCTATTAAGATCCGTTTCATTATTTCTTGGTTACAGCCATAGTGTGTAGTTGGCTGATTTCTTTTTTATTAAGACGACGGGCTTCGCCTGGACGAAGACCAGTCAAATCTAGATGTCCAAAACGTGTACGAGACAACTTGTCCACTTGGAGGCCGACAGCTTCAAACATCTTTTTAACCTGGTGGTTACGCCCTTCATGGATAGTCAACTGCACCACAGAGCGGTTTTTA
Source organism: Streptococcus oralis (assembly GCF_001579525.1). Taxonomy (GTDB): domain Bacteria; phylum Bacillota; class Bacilli; order Lactobacillales; family Streptococcaceae; genus Streptococcus; species Streptococcus oralis_M. The sequence goes on from NZ_LQZC01000011.1 coordinate 23,074, forward strand.
ACTGGGTCCACTTTGAGAATCTCATAGACAGCCGGCTTGGTTTTCTTGCCATCAATCTCAAGTCCACGGGTCAAGGGGCGGAGATTGTCCTTATTGGCCACACCTTTAACACGCGCGACATAAACCTTGTCAATCTCATTACGAGGGTGAATCATCTCATCCGTAAAATCCCCATCATTGGTCAAAATCAAAACACCTGATGTGTCCCAGTCTAAACGTCCCACAGGGTAAATACGTTCTTTGACATTAGGCAAGAGGTCCACAACAGTCTTGCGGCCCTTGTCGTCTGTCACACTGGAAATCACTCCACGTGGTTTGTTAAGCAGATAGTAGACCTTTTCTTCGTTGTAGATAGGTTGACCTTCCACTTCGACCTTGTCACCAGACTTGATGGTCGTTGCGAGTTCACGCACCACTTGGCCGTTAACCGTCACCAAGCCTTGCTTGATCAACTCTTCTGCTTTTCTCCTACTGGCCACACCTGCGTGGGCAATATATTTATTGATTCTCATCTTCTTCTATCCTTTCACCAAATAATTGGCTTTCTTGAGCTTGAATCTCAAGCTCATCAATCACTGGCAATTCTTCCAAATGATTGATTCCCATGTAATCTAAGAAATAATCCGTAGTCACATAGAGATTGGGACGACCCAACACCTCTTTTTTTCCATCTTCTCTTATCAATTCAAAAGCTTGTAGCTTAGCTAGAGCTCCACTAGAATTAACCCCACGAATAGCATCAATCTCAATTCGGGTAATCGGTTGCTTGTAGGCAATGATGGACAAGGTTTCAAGAGCAGCCCGAGACAAGCTCTGGTTGATGGGTGCCTTGGAGTATTCCTTCAAAATCGCTGCAAATTGAGGCTTGGTAACCAATCTGTATGCACCACCTGTCTCGATCAGGGACAAGCTCGAATCTGGGTCTTTTTCATACTTCTGGGCTAATTTTTCTAAACTCTGTTGGATGCCTGTCGGTGGAAGTGAGAGGAGTTCAGCCAACTGACGAACCCGAATCCCATCTTCACCTGCTACAAACAAGAGCGCTTCTATTTCTGCTAAAGTACTCATCTTTCCTCTCTATCAAGTCTAGCTTTGTGCCTCTTGACTTTCTTCCTTCTTTTCCATGAGATAGATATCTCCGAAACTCTCCTCTTGCACAAGGATCAGTTCCTGAGTTTTGATTAACTCTAGGGTCGCCAAAAAGAGGGTAATAACCTCTTGAACATTCTGGGCTTCCTTGAACAAATCCTGCAAACGCAACTGGTCTCGTCCTGTCAAGGACTCTTTTACAATGACCATCATATCCTCAATCTTATACTCATCCCGCAGGATGGTCGTGTGGTTCTGAGCGAATTCCTCTTTTTTCTTGGCTAGAATATTTGAAAAAGCCAAAAAGAGGTCAATGGTCGTCCTGTCATGTACAAGCTCCGCATCTTCGTAAATCAACTCTGTCGGCGCTTTGGAATAGTACTGGGCCCGATCTTTGTGCTTAGCCTCCAAGTGCTCACCCAGGAGTTTGAACTTGCGGTATTCTTCGATTTGGGAGAGAAGGTCCTGCTCCAAGTCATCCTCTAAGTCTGTCACTTCTGCTACCTTTGGCAAGAGCTTGCGACTCTTGATCAGCATCAGCTGACTAGCCATGACCATATACTCGCCCGTCACTTCCAGACGCATGGCCTGCAGAGTTGAGACATAGGCTAGATACTGTTCGATAACTTCTGTAATGGGCACATCGTAAATATCCATCTGGTACTTAGAAACCAGGTGCAAGAGTAAGTCCAGCGGCCCTTCAAAATCTTTTAATTTAATATCCATTATCTATATTTTTCTAAGGTCAGGACTGTTTTTAATCCTAGTTTTTTTGAAATTTCGTACAAATCGACCTTATTTTCTATCTGTCTTAGAATGAACTGTTCCCGTAAGGCTTGGGCTGATAGTTCTGGGAAACCTTTCTCCTTGACAAAGGACTCCAGCTGACGAAAGGCCCACTGACGAGAATAGGTTTTCCCACTCCTTTCAAAGAGATAGGTCTGCCCCATCAAGGGTTCTAGCTCTGGAATCAAGGGCGTAGGAAAGGTGACAATCCTCTGTTGGGAAGCCTTGTTAATTCGCAACACCTGAAAATCCAGATTGATATCTGCAATCTTGAGAGATAAAATCTCGCTTGGCAAGAGTCCCATTTCTAGGATTAAGAGCGCTAGCAAGCGTCCTTCTGGATAATTACTTTCCTGCCAAAAAGAGTCTAAGTCTAGAATTTCTGGTTTTTCAATCTTCTTTTCAGCTTGTTTAGCTAATTCCAGGCGGTAAAAACTGTCCACTTCTCCTTTTCGATAGAGAAAGTAGAGAAATTGGTTGCAGGCCGAAAGTTTTCGCTTCTGGGCGCTGATTTTTAGATTGGCTAGCTGGGCTTGGTAAATCTTAAGACTAGTCTCAGAAATCCGTTCCCCTACCATGTCTAAAAATTGCTCCAAATCATACTTATAAGACTGCTTGGAATTGGCAGACAAGTCCTGTTTTTCCTCTAAAAAGGCTGAAACCCTATCTCTCATTTGCATCGAATCTCATATTCCTTACTAAAGTCATGCAAAAGAGCATTGACGGCTTTGAGGATAGACTTGCGCGTGATGATTCCTTGAAAAATCCCTTCATCATCTACCACTGGCAAGAAGGGTTCATCCACCAGTTTATGGAGGACCTCTGTGATGTTATAGTCTGGAGCGACAACTGCCACATCCGTCTTGGTCATATTGACGATGTCTGTCGTTGCCATCTGTTCATCTGTCAAACCTTGCTCCATTTGATATGCCAAAATGTCTCTCAGACCAATGGTTCCAACAAAGCGTTTGTCAAAGGTCACAACTGGGATACGAGTATAGGTGATTTGGCTCAGCACCAAAATTGCATGGTCGGCATTGTGGGTATCAATCAAGGCTGCTAGATTCTCAGCAGGGGTAAGAAAAGTCTCTTCCTGCTCCAATAAAAATGCTTCAAATTCCTTGGCAATCATCGAGCAAACTCCTTGGACAAGCCTGGATAAACCTCATGGTCACGTGTCAAAAAGTCTACTTTAAAATAGCTGTCATCAATCTCCACTCGAGCATAGAGACATTCTCTGATAGTCCCTCGTGGTTGGCTGATGGAGCCTGGATTTAGAAAAAGAGTCTTGCCTTCCATCCAAGCATTTGGCACATGCAAGTGACCATAGAGACAGATATCGGCATCTTCTTCCTGAGCCCAGTAGTCCAACTTTTGAAAGTTGAAATTGATGTCAAACAAGTGTCCATGCGTCTGGATGATCTTAGTGGGACCAAGTTGAGTTACCAAACGTTCTGGGTAGCCAGCATAAAAGTCCATGTTGCCTTTGACGACATGGATGCCTTCCCAGAGCGGAGAGTCTGGACGGAGTTCTGAGTCACCATCGTGAAAAATGGCATCAACTTTCCCCAGATAACGATCACGAATTTCTTCCACAATCAAGCTATCTCCATGAGAGTCACTCATTACAATGATGGTTTGCTTTGCCATGATGGAAATACCTCCAAAAGTTTCTTAACGGCTAAGGCACGGTGGGATTGGCTATTTTTTTCTTCAAGGGTTAATTCAGCTGCTGACTTACCTGCCTCTCCCACAAGGAAGAGCGGGTCATAACCAAAGCCATTTTCACCCTTGGGTTCAAAGTTGATATAACCTGGCCAGTCAGCTTCAACCACCAAGCTTTCCTTGTTTGGACTAGCTACGACTAGGGTTGTGTGGAATTGAGCCGAACGGTCCTTGAGTTCAAAGACCATGGCCAATTCGTGCAAGAGTTTGGCATTGTTTTCACGGTCGGTTGCTCCCACACCTGCAAAACGGGCTGACCAGACTCCTGGCAAACCGCCGAGGACATCGACTTTGAGACCTGAGTCATCTGCTAGCACCATCTTGCCTGTTAATTGGGAAATAGTTTCTGCTTTAAGTCGAGCATTTTCTTCAAAGGTCATCCCTGTTTCAGCTACTTCAGGCAGATCTGGATAGTCATTGAGATTTTCCACATCATAGCCTAACTTGTCAAAGATAGCTCGGAATTCCTTGGTCTTGCCTTCGTTACGAGTCGCGATAAGCAAGGTTTCTCTAACCTTGTTTGTCTCAAAGAAAGCTTGGACATCCACACCTTCACGGGGCAATTCTACGTGTAAAAGTTGCCCATTTTCAACCAAGAGCAGAGCCCCCTGACGTTGGATGACTTCTAGATTGCGACCTGCTTCAGCATTTAAAATCTCAACGACAAAGGAGAGCAGACGGAAGTTAGAAGACCAGCTCATCACCGTTATCGTAATCGGAAAGCCGTTTTCCTCGTCACGAAAAATCCGCGCGAAATCCATAAAATCAAGCTCAAGCGGATCTTTGATAAGACTGTAGATACCTCCATAGACATCCCAGACACCGACATACCAGTCCTGGGCATCCTTGTATTCATAAATTTTATTTGTCATAAAGTTACATGCTCCACATGAATCTCTTTTTCCAGCCATTCTGCTCCAATCTGGGCAAAACTTTGGCTATTGGCTGTTGTGTAAAAACGATGTTGAAGAGGTCCCGCATCTCGGCTACGATTGATTTCAAAATAGTTAAGCAAAACCGAGATATCCCGCACACACTCTGCCCCACTATCGATGAGCTGAACCTTTGGTCCCATAACATTTTGGATGATAGGGCGAAGGAGTGGGTAATGGGTACAACCCAAAATCAGGCTATCCACCTTTCCAACCAAGGGACGCAGGGTTTCATAGACCACTTTCTTGGTGACACTGGTTGACAGGGCACCAGACTCCACCAAGGGAGCAAACTTGGGACAGGCCAAACTCTCCACCTGTAAATCCGGATCCAGATCATGGATTTTCTGACGGTAGATATCTGATTGGACCGTCATGGGCGTTCCAATGACCCCGATTTTCCCACCTTGACTGGACTTGATAGCTGCCGAAGCTCCCGGCAAAATCACACCTAGGACAGGAATATCTAGTTGGGCCTTGATTTCTTCCCAGACGACCGCAGTCGCAGTGTTACAAGCAATGACAATCATCTTGACATCCTTAGTCAAGAGAAAGTTGACCAACTGCCAAGTATATTCACGGATTTGCTCAGCAGGACGGGGACCATAGGGTGCCCGTGCCGAATCTCCAATATAGACGATTTCTTCATGGGGAAGCTGGCGCATGAGCTCACGAACAACGGTTAAGCCCCCGACACCCGAATCCAAAAAACCAATTGGTCGATTATCCATACAGTCTTCTTTCTAGTCTTTTTTCTGATTGATAGTTCATCATAATTACTCGTCCTAAATGAACGGATAGACAGCTTGATAGAATGGCAACTGCCTCTCTCTTAATCATAATCAAATATCAATAGAATGCAAGGAAAAAGTCTTATCCTTGAGAACTATTGAACATAGTGAGAAGTCTGGAACTTTCATCCCAGACTTTTCCTATTTATTTCTTTTTATTGTTAGCAAGGGCTGCTTTTTGTTGACGGATGATTTGGTGGTAAACTTGTTGTACCTTGGCTTCGCTTGGTTTTTGACCATTTGCACTCAAGAGAGCACGAACTGCCTCAGCGTTCAAACGTGGGTTGTCCGCAAATTCTTTTTCGATTTGCTTACGAACCAAGTACATCCCTCCAAGAGCTCCTCCTAGAAAAGCTAACACAATCAAGATAATTGCTAAAAGTAAATCCATTCTTTTTCTCCTGTTTCTTTTTGAGTCTTCTATATTATACCACAAAGTGGCTTTCCTGACTAGTTTAGATTCCCTGTTGATATTCGTTATTTTTCCACCCTGTGTTTTGAAGAAAGCTTCTATTTTACGCGATTTGCTAATGCTATCATCTTATAAAAATAGACAAACACAAAGCTGTGTTTGTCTATCATCCGAAACAGTTATAGCAGATACCGTCTCTTTACTGTCTATCTTTCTTTTCCCAGATTAACAATCTGAAACTAGTGTAAATCAGAACGATTCCACTCAGCTGAATCCATAAGGAAATTCTTGAACCAGTGCTAGGAAGATGACCTGCATTAGAAATCATTGATAACTCCTTCGCGCTCTTCTCTGTTGATATCTGTTTAATATCTTGCACTTGTTTTGGAGTGTTTAAAAGAATTTGAGAACTTTTTGGAGTAGGTGGCTCAGAATTTGTCTGAAGTCGTTGATCCTGTTTAGCAAGATTCATCTCCGTCTGATCTAGAATTTCTCTATAGTAATCATCCGCCTGCTGTTTTTCTTGCATTTTCAGTTTAGTCACTAAACGGTTGTAGTTCACTTGAGTAGCAGCTTGTGCCGTTTGCAAGTTGCTCAACTGCTCAATTGCCGCAAGTTGCGCTGCTTCCTTTGCTTTTACCTTTTGTTTAGCTGCTTCTAGCACCTCTTCAGCTTTGGAAAGTTGTTCTTCAGCTTGAACCAAATTCGACACTTTACTCTTTGCTTCTATCACTGCTGTTTGAGCTTTGGCGAGTTGTTCCTGAGCAGTATCCCTTTTTTCAATAGCATCAGCAAGCGTACTAGTAGCATCTTTAAGCAAAGCTTCTTCTTTGGAAACATCGGCTTGTGCAGCAGTCAAGTTCTTTTGTGCAATAGAAAGGGAATCCCTAGCTTTTGATAAAGCCTTCACTTTATCATCCTTTTCCCTTTCAACGTTATTAGCAATTGTTTGAGCTAACCTCAAGGCCTCTTTATCAGCTTCTAACTGATTTTTAGCTTCTTCTAAAGCTTGTTTAGCTTGTTCAAGCCCAAGAGGTGTTTGTGTTACTTCATCAAAGGCTGTTTGTGCTTGAGTGGCTGCTAACTGAGCTTGTTCATAAACTGTTTTTGCATTTTCCTTATCAGCTTGAGCTTGATTATTTGCAGCCTGAGCTACATCAAAGGCTGTCTGAGCTTGTTCAAGCTTTTCTTGATTTGCTTCCCCAGATTTTCCACCAATTGGCGTCGCATCAAAATTGTTTTTACTAGCATATTTCACCTGATCTTCCGAAACCATCGTGAAATGAGATACCGTAATATCGTTCTCCATTGAAAAATCAACGCCTAGATAATTCTTTTGACTTCCTGTATTCAAACCAGAAATAGATTTAGCATGCACCCACTCATAGCCATTATACATGAATTCAACTAATGAAAAATAAATATCACGTTTCATATCTGCCACACTCATTTGAGAAGTGTTTGCCTTCCAGATATATGCATTTTCGTAATATTGAATCCCTTGTTGTTCTTGTTCAGAACTAGTTGTAACCAGTCCATACTCACGCGCAACTCGGTTAATACCCCATGCGTCATGATGGTAACGATTCATCAAATCCCAAGACCAATTATCATTTTTATATTCACGTGCTACTTTATCCGCAAATTCAAGTGCTGAAGGAGTAACAACTACCTCGCCCGTCCCCATTTGCGAACGAATTTGGTTAATCAATTCTGCTGTAAACTGAGATATTTCCAAACGGACATCATAAGGAATATTATTTGTATCTATCAGCGTTTTACTATCATTTGGGTCTGCTACATAATTGTTAAAAGATTTAGCCTTATCATTTACAGCTGTCAAGGTAGCTTCAATCTGACTAATCTGTGACTGCGGAGTATTTGGATCTGCCAACTGTTTTAAAGCAGCAATATATTCTGGAGTCATATAGAACGTATTCTTAGTATTAGATGTAACTGAAGCACCTGTATACTTAGCTGCACTCAATGTAGCTTTTGCTGATTCAAGGGCTGACTGAGTCTTTTCTGCTTTTGCACTAGCATCATCAAATGCTTGCTTACTTGTTAATACTGCATCATCAGCCTTACTCTTATTAGCAGTGGCTTCAGCTAATTTCTTCTGACGTTCTTCATCTGATTGATTGGCCTTTTCTACACCTTGTTGAGCTTTATCAACAGCGATTTGACTGGCAGCGACTTTCGTTTTTGCTTGTTCAAGGTTTTTATCCGCGTCAGATGTTGACTCTGTCAATGTTGACTGTGCAACATCAACATCTTGTTGAGCTTGGGTTGCTTTTTCAGCTTCCCCTTTTTCCTTCTCTTTTGCAGCGACTAAGGATTGAGCTTGATGATCCACTTGTGACTGTGCTTCTTCAAGCTCAGTCTTGCTGCTTAGCAGATTGGCATCTGCTTTTTTTTCTTCATCTAACTTGGTCGCTAGGTCTGATTGCGCTTCTTTTAATGCAGTAGGCGCAGCTTCTACAGACTCTTTTGCTACATCAACATTCTGCTGAGCTATCTTTAGTTCATCTTTGGCTGTAGCTGTGGATTGTCTAGCCTCCTCTACATCCCTTTGAGCTTCCGACACTACTCGATTTACACGATCAAGGTCTGCTTTTGCTGCATCTACTTCACCTTGTGTAACGTTAGAAACAGGTGATTGTTTTTCTTCTCTTTGAGAACTCGTTTTCTCTCCTGAAGGCGTTGAGTTTTCACGCACTTGATCCGCTTTAACACCTTTCGTAAAGAAAATCGAAAGAGCAACTGCACTTATTGAAAATGCACTGAGCATTTTTTTAAACATAAAATATTCTCCTTTAATTTTTATCATTAGGAAAAATGACTAAATTATTTTATCATGTTTACCTTTATCAAGAAAGACGTCAAGTATTAAATATAGCGTATTTATTTGAAAATCAAAGAAATTGTCATTAAATTGTCATTTATTTTTTTCTAAAAATCCTCATAAAAACGGGAATCTTTCAAGGCGGACATTTTTATAAATGGTTCTTCTTGACAATCTTTTTACTTTTTTTTACATTTTAAAGACGAGTTTTAAAAAACGGTATATTATTTAATTATTTACTTTTTAAGTTGACAATCATTCCTCTTTATTTGAGTCAGTTAACTCTATCCTGTTATAAACATTTAATATATACTTCTGCAAAATAAAAAACAAACTTCATATAGAAGCTTGTTTTTTTGTGAGCCTTGCGCTAAAATCGTTTATTTACTTTTTAAATATAGTGCTAGGCTATGATACGGTTTCAGAATAATTTTTTCAGACACTTCTGTAGCTTCATAGTTAGAAAGCAAAATTTGTCCATTTTGGTAGACTTCTGGCAAATCGATTTCCACTTCTGTGGCATAAAAATTATTGAGCACCAGTAATTTTTCATCCTCATACTGACGTTCAAAGGCATAGACTTGCTTACTGTCTTCAAAAGCTGGTTTGTAGCTTCCTTCTGAAATGATCGGCATTTCCTTACGAAGTCGAATCAAGTTTTGGTAGAAGGTGAAAATTGGGCCTTGGATTTCATTTTCTACGTTGATGTGAGGGTAGGATTTTCCTGCCTTCAGCCATGGAGTGCCTGTTGAGAAACCAGCATTTTCTGAAGCATCCCACTGCATAGGAATGCGTGAATTATCTCGTGACTTAGCCTGAATAATCTGAAAGGCTTCTTGCTCACTTTTCCCTTCTTTTAAGAGCATCTGATAAGCATTGATGGACTCGACATCCACATAATCAGCCATGGAATCATAGTCTGGGTCAACCATGCCAATTTCCTCACCCATGTAGATATAAGGTGTCCCACGTGACAGGTGAATGCTGGCAGCCAGCATAGTCGCCCCTTCATTGCGGAAATGTTGAATATCGACAAAACGATTCAAGGCGCGTGGTTGGTCGTGATTGTTCCAGAAAAGAGCGCTCCAGCCGTTTTTGTCACTCATTTCCTTGCCCCAGCTATGATAAAGTCTTTTCAACTCTTCAAAGTCAAAGGGAGCTAAAGTCCACTTCTGTCCGTCCTTGTAGTCCACCTTGAGATGATGGAAATTAAAGGTCATGGATAACTCCTGACGGTCAGGTGACGAATAGAGGACACAGTTTTCCATGGTGGTCGAGGACATTTCCCCAACTGTCATAAAGCTATCGTCTGATCCAAAAGTGGCTTGGTTCATCATGCGCAAATAGTCATGAACGATGGGCTTGTCTGTGTAAGCTGGCTTTCCTTCATTTTCAGGGCAATCCACTAAGACCTCATCCTTGCCAATCAAATTGATCACATCAAATCGGAAACCTTTGACTCCCTTGTCGCGCCAGAAATTAACTACCTTGAAAAGCTCCTTGCGGACATTGGGATTGCGCCAGTTAAGGTCAGCCTGAGTCTCATCAAAGAGGTGGAGGTAATATTTTCCCGTATCCCCGAAAGGTGCCCAGGCAGAGCCACCAAATTTAGACTGCCAATCTGTCGGTTGGTCTTGGATGAAGAAAAAGTCTTGGTAATACTGGTCGCCAGCTAGGGCTTTCTGAAACCATTCGTGTTCTGTCGAACAATGATTGAGCACCATGTCCAGCATAAAGTCAATCTTGTGTTCTTTACCGACACGCACCATCTCTTCAAAATCAGCCATATCACCAAAAAGAGGATCCACTGCCATATAATCTGAAATATCGTAACCATTATCCCGTTGGGGGCTTGGATAGAATGGATTGAGCCAGACCATATCCACGCCCAGTTTGGCTAGATAGGGGATTTTTTCGATAATTCCACGGAAATCCCCAATACCGTTTCCAGTGGTGTCTTTATATGATTTTGGATAGATTTGATAGACTACTTTTCTTTTATCAAGTGCCATCTGTTTCTCCTTTTCTGATAAAAGGGAGGAAACTGTGTTCCTTCCCTGTTTGTACTATTTCGATTAGATTCGTGTAGCGACCATGAGAGCTGCCCCAGCTTGGATAGTTGTTGGATAAGTTCCAGTAATAGTCGCTGTATAAGCATCTTGATTGGTAATGATAACAGGAGTTTCTGTTACGAGACCTGCAGCCTTAATGACATCCATATCAAAACGAATCAATTTCTGACCTACTGTGACATGGTCTCCTTGGGCTACAAGACTTTCAAAACCTTTGCCATCAAGACCTACTGTATCCATACCGATGTGAATGAGCAATTCTACCCCCTCATCAGAGACAATACCAATGGCATGCTTGGTAGGGAAAAGAACCGTCACTGTCCCATTGACTGGAGAAGTCAATTCACCTTGGCTTGGTTCAATGACTAGGCCTTGTCCCATAACGCCTGATGCAAAAACAGGATCCGTCGCTTGACTCAATTCTTTCACTTGACCAGTCAGTGGGCTGACAATTTCTACTGGAGCAAGGGTTACTGGTTCATGACTGACAAATTCTGCCTCTTCTTGGGCAACGAATTCTGCCTGCAAGGCTGTATCATCCTCTGTCTTTGTAAAGAGACCTACTTTGCGGAAGAAGAAAGTCAAGAGCATTGGTACAACAATAGCAACTAGCATGGTTCCTGCAAACGGCAGCATGTATTGAGGTTGAATAGAGAGGATACCTGGTAAACCACCGATACCAATAGAAGCTGCCGTTACATTGAAAGTAACGGACAACATGCCTGCAAGGGCTGAACCAATCATCCCAGCTACAAATGGATAGATGTATTTGACATTGACCCCAAAGAGGGCTGGTTCTGTAACACCGAGATAGGCTGAAATGGTTGCAGGAAGTGAAATCTGAGCCTCACGCTCATCATGACGATGCATGAAATAATAGGCAAATACAGCAGAACCTTGAGCAATATTAGAAAGTGCAATCATTGGCCAGAGGGCAGTTCCGCCAGCATCCGCAATCAATTGTGTGTCGATGGCATTGGTCATATGGTGCAGACCGGTAATGACAAATGGAGCGTAGAGGGCACCAAAAATCGCACCGAAGAGCCACTTAACAGGACCAGTCAAACCTGCCAAGACAACTGCTGAAAGTCCTTGCCCAATTGTCCAACCGATTGGCCCCAAGACAGTATGAGCCAAAATCAAAGCTGGAATTAAAGACAAGAAAGGCACAAAAATCATGGAAATGACTTCTGGGATATGCTTGCGCCAGAAAATTTCAAGATAAGACAGACTCAAGCCTGCAAGCAAGGCTGGGATAACTTGAGCCTGGTAACCGATACGATTAACAGTAAAGTAGCCAAAATTCCATACCCAGTTGGCTGCGATTTCTTCGGTTGAAGTAGAAGCTACTAGATAGGCATTGAGCAACTGAGGTGAAACCAAACAGATCCCGAGAACAATTCCCAAGATTTGACTGGTTCCCATCTTACGAGAGACAGACCAGGTAATCCCTACTGGTAAGAACTGGAAGATTGCTTCACCAGGCAACCAGAGGAAGTGATTAACCCCTGACCAAAATGGGGACACGTCGGTAATCGTGTTGTAGATAGGCTGACCGTCTTGGGTTACCTGAGCAACTCCATCAACGATTTTTTGCCCTAACCATTCCCAATGCACACCTTCCAAAACATTACGGAAACCGAGGATCAACCCTCCAACTATCAAGGCTGGAATAATTGGTGTAAAGATTTCTGCTAGAGTGGTCATGATACGTTGAAGCACGTTTTGATTGCTCTTAGCTGCAGATTTGGCTGCTTCTTTGGAAACACCCTCAATGCCTGAAACAGCTGTAAAATCATTATAAAAAATCGGCACGTCATTCCCAATAATCACCTGAAATTGACCCGCATTTGTAAAGGTCCCTTTGACGGCTGGAATCGACTCGATGACCTTGACATTGGCCTTCTTTTCGTCTCCGAGAACAAAACGCATCCGTGTCGCACAGTGGGTAACAGCAGTGACATTCTCCTTGCCTCCGATTGCTTGAAGCAGATCTTTGGCTTCTTGTTCAAATTTTCCCATTTGATTCTCCTTATACTTGTCAAAGCAAGCTTGACTTGATAGTTCTATTGTAAACGATACCAAACTTGTATGCAACTTGTTTGCTATAAAAAGAGGATATTTTTGGATATTTTCTAGCACTTGTATGGTAAAATAGATACAAGTATGTATGAAATAAGACTCAAAACTCATTTAAGGAAGCAATATGAAGAAATACCAACAATTATTTAAGCAAATCCAAAAAACCATTCAAAACGAGACTTACGCTGTCGGAGATTTCCTCCCTAGTGAACACGAACTCATGAATCAGTATCAGGTGAGCCGTGACACCGTCCGAAAAGCTCTGTCCCTCCTCCAAGAGGAAGGATTGATCAAAAAGATAAGGGGGCAAGGTTCTCAAGTCGTCAAAGAAGAAACGGTCAATTTCCCTGTCTCTAACCTAACCAGCTACCAAGAACTGGTCCAGGAACTGGGGCTGAGCTCTAAAACCAACGTGGTCAGTCTGGACAAGATCATTATCGATAAAAAGTCCTCACTGATAACTGGCTTTCCAGAGTTTCGGATGGTGTGGAAGGTGGTCCGCCAGCGTGTAGTGGATGACCTGGTATCGGTTCTGGATACGGACTATCTAGATATGGAACTGATCCCAAATCTCACTCGCCAAATCGCTGAGCAGTCTATCTACTCGTATATAGAGGACGACCTCAAACTTAACATCGATTATGCTCAGAAAGAAATCACCATTGACCACACCAGTGACCGAGACAAGATTCTCATGGATATTGGCAAAGACCCTTATGTCGTTTCGATCAAGTCAAAAGTCTATCTCCAAGACGGGCGCCAGTTTCAATTCACCGAAAGTCGCCATAAATTAGAAAAATTTCACTTTGTTGACTTTGCCAAAAGACATCCGAAATAAACACTTACAGTTGGGGATACTCTCAACTGTTTTTTAGTAGTAAATAAAGGAGTTGAGAGTTGGAAAAGAGGGACTGCTTGCTACTTATTCTACTATCTTAAGAAAAAACAACAGCAAATATGTATCTTACTAAAAAGCTCTTGACAAATGCTAAGCGACCATTAGAATGGGAGGTGAGGAGATAAATAGAAACAATTTAAACGAAACTGCTTTATAAAATGTAAGCGATTTCTAATAAACAAAGGAAGGTTTTATGAAAAAACACTTTTGGGAGAAATCCTGTCGCTATAGCATCCGCAAGCTGACGGTTGGGACTGCTTCTGTTTTACTAGGGGCTGTTTTTCTAGTCAACCATACTGTAGCTGCAGACAGTGTTGAGGTCAAGCAAACTGAACCAACCTCTGTCGAAGCTATCACTAAGCCTGATAGTGAACCCAAAGCAGACGAAGCGACTGAAACTACAAAACCATCTCTAGCCGAGAGTCCAGTAGTTTCCGAAAGCAAGCCAGCTGAGGAGACTCAGACGACAAATAGTCAAGCTAGTGAAGAAGCCATTGTAGAAGCTAAAGAAAATAAGGAACCTGAAAAAACAGATCAGCCGGTGACAAAGCAAGAAAACTATCAACTCAGCTACAATCAGCCAACAGCTCCCTCCTATGATGGATGGGAAAAACAAGCCCTCCCTGTCGGAAATGGAGAGATGGGAGCCAAGGTTTTCGGTCTCATTGGGGAAGAGAGAATCCAGTACAACGAAAAGACCCTCTGGTCAGGAGGGCCACAACCCGATAGCACCGACTATAACGGTGGAAACTACAAGGACCGCTACAAGGTCTTAGCAGAGATACGTAAAGCCCTCGAAGCTGGTGACCGCCAAAAAGCTAAACAGCTAGCTGAACAAAATCTAGTTGGACCAAACAACGCCCAGTATGGACGTTACCTAGCCTTTGGAGATATCTTCATGGTCTTTAATAACCAGAAGAAAGGACTAGATACTGTAACTGATTATCACCGTAATCTGGATATCACTGAAGCCACTACGACCACTTCTTACACCCAAGATGGGACCACCTTCAAACGCGAAACTTTCTCCAGTTATCCTGATGATGTCACTGTGACCCACTTGACCAAAAAAGGAAACAAGACACTTGACTTTACTCTTTGGAACAGTTTGACAGAAGACTTGCTTGCTAACGGCAACTACTCTTGGGAATATTCCAACTATAAGAATGGTCATGTCACTACAAATGCAAACGGAATCCTTCTAAAGGGAACTGTCAAAGATAACGGCCTCAAATTTGCATCTTATCTAGGAATTAAAACGGACGGAAAGGTGACTGTTCAGGAGGAAACTCTGACCGTTACAGGCGCAAGTTATGCAACTCTCTATCTCAGTGCCAAGACTAACTTTGCTCAGAATCCAAAAACCAACTATCGAAAAGACATTGACCTCGAAAAAACAATTAAAGGGATTGTCGAAGCAGCTAAGGCCAAAGACTACGAAACACTGAAAAAGGCCCATATCAAGGACTATCAAAGTCTCTTTAACCGCGTCAAACTAAATCTAGGTGGAAACAAGACTGCTCAAACGACAAAAGAGGCCCTTCAAGGCTATAACCCAGAAAAAGGGCAAAAATTGGAAGAACTCTTCTTCCAATACGGCCGATATCTACTCATCAGTTCGTCTCGTGATCGGACAGATGCCCTTCCTGCCAACCTACAAGGAGTCTGGAATGCTGTAGATAATCCACCTTGGAACGCTGACTACCACCTCAATGTCAATTTGCAAATGAACTATTGGCCTGCCTACATGAGCAATCTTGCCGAAACAGCCAAGCCAATGATTAATTACATTGACGACATGCGTTACTATGGTCGTATCGCTGCCAAGGAATACGCTGGTATCGAATCCAAAGACGGACAAGAAAATGGTTGGCTGGTCCACACCCAAGCAACACCATTTGGCTGGACTACTCCAGGCTGGAATTACTATTGGGGTTGGTCTCCAGCAGCCAACGCTTGGATGATGCAGAATGTCTATGACTATTATAAATTTACCAAGGATGAGACCTATCTCAAAGAAAAGATTTATCCAATGCTCAAGGAAACAGCTAAGTTCTGGAATTCCTTCTTGCACTATGACCAGGCCAGTGACCGTTGGGTATCTTCTCCATCCTACTCACCAGAACACGGGACCATCACCATCGGAAATACCTTTGACCAATCGCTAGTCTGGCAACTATTCCACGACTACATGGAAGTCGCTAGACATCTGAATGTCGACCAAGACTTAGTTACAGAGGTTAAGGCTAAATTTGACAAACTCAAACCACTTCACATCAACAAAGAGGGACGCATCAAGGAATGGTACGAGGAGGACAGTCTACAATTCACCAATGAAGGGATTGAAAACAACCACCGTCACGTTTCCCATCTAGTTGGTCTCTTCCCAGGTACGCTCTTTAGCAAGGACCAAGCTAAATACCTAGAGGCTGCGCGTGCTACCCTCAACCACCGTGGAGATGGGGGTACTGGTTGGTCTATGGCTAATAAAATCAACCTCTGGGCTCGTTTGCTGGACGGTAACCGCGCCCATCGCTTGCTCGCTGAACAGCTCAAGTACTCAACTCTAGAAAATCTTTGGGATACCCACGCGCCTTTCCAAATCGATGGCAACTTCGGAGCAACCAGTGGGATGGCAGAAATGCTTCTCCAATCTCATACAGGCTATATTGCACCATTACCAGCTCTTCCAGATGCCTGGAAAGACGGTCAGGTTTCTGGCTTGGTTGCTCGAGGAAACTTTGAAGTTAGCATGAAGTGGAAAGATAAAAACCTGCAAAGCTTGTCCTTCCTTTCAAATGTCGGTGGAGACTTGGTTGTAGATTATCCAAATATCGAAGCCAGCCAAATCAAGGTCAATGGCAAACCAATCAAGGTAACGATTCTCAAAAACAATCGCATCCAACTGGCAACACAAAAAGGTGACGTCATTACCTTTGAACACTTCCCCGGTCGTGTAACCAGTCTGACAGCCGTTCGACAAAATGGAGTCACTGCCGAACTCACCTTTAACCAAGTAGAAGGCGCTACCCACTATGTCATCCAAAGACAAGTGAAAGACGAAACTGGCCAAACCTCTGCGACCAAAGAATTTGTAACCAATCAAACCCACTTTATTGACCGATCACTCAATCCTCAACTCTCCTATACCTATACGGTCAAAGCTATGCTGGGCGAAGTTTCTACACAAGTCTCTGAACAAGCAACTGTAGAAACCCCTAGTGAATTGATGGATGATCGAGACGGCCGTATCCAGTACGGAGCTGCCTTTGGAAACTGGGCAGACGCAGAATTATTTGGAGGAACAGAGAAATTTGCTGACCTTTCAAAAGGAGACTACACAGACGAAGACCTCACTGCCACCATTCCTTTCACTGGTGTTGGTATCGAAATCTATGGACTGAAATCGTCTGAACTAGGTCTTGCCACTGCTAAAATTGATGGCAAAGAGGTCGGCGAACTTGACTTCCATACTGCTGGGGCAACTGAAAAAGGTAGTCTCATCGGTCGCTTCGCAGGATTGTCTGACGGACCTCACACATTGACTCTTAGTGTTAAACGTGAGCACAAAGGACGTGGTAGTGAGCGCTCGAAAATTTCATTAGACTACTTCAAGATCCTAGCAGGAACAGGCAATACGATTGAAAAAATGGATGATCGTGATTCGCGCATCCAGTATGGTTCCCAGTTTAAGGACTGGTCCGACCCTGAACTCTACGGAGGCACGGAAAAGTACGCTGATATTAACAACAGCGACTCTAGTGCAGCTTCAGAAGCTCAGGCAACTATTTCCTTTACAGGAACAGGTATTCGTATCTATGGTTTGAAGAGCCTTACCCTTGGACGAGCACGTGTTACACTAGATGGCAAAGAAATGCCAAGTCTAGACTTCTACACTTCAGGTGCAACTGAAAAGAGAGCTTTTATTGGCGAATTTACAAACCTTACTGACGGTCCGCACATCCTGACACTACAAGTTGACCCAGATTCGCCAGAAGGTCGCAAGAAAATCTCTCTAGACTCCTTTGATATCATCAAAGCCCCTGCTGTTGGTATAGATAGCCCGAGCATTGCGCCTCTTAAGGAAAATGACAAAACCATTTCTTTAAGCCTACCAGCTGGAGATTGGGAAGCCATCGCAGTGACCTTCCCAGGTGTCAAAGATCCTCTAGTTTTGCGTAAGGTGGATGAAACGCATCTGGTTACCAGTGGGGATCAGACTATCCTATCAATCCAAGACAATCAAGTTCAAATCCCAATCCCTGACGAAACCAATCGCAAAGCTGGAAATGCCATTGAAGCTTATACCATTCAAGGAAATACCACAAGCAGCCCTATCGTGGCCGTCTTTACTAAAAAGGATGAGAAAAAGGTTGACGAGAGTCAGCCAACTACAAGCAAGGGAGAGGAACCAGCTCCTACTGTTGACATTCCTGAATACACCGAACCTATCGGAACAGCAGGGCAAGAGGAAACTCCTACTGTTGAAAAACCTGAATACACCGAACCTATCGGAACTAGCGGAGATCAGGCCGCTCCAAGCCTTAGCCTTCCTGACTATCCAGTTCAAGTTTTAAAAGATAAGGAGACTGGAATAGAAATCATCGGTGGAGCCAGCGACTTAGAAGGAATTTCTCACGTTTCTAGCCGACGTGTCCTAGCTCAAGAACTCTTTGGCAAGACCTATGACGCTTACGACCTACAACTTAAAAATCCAACAGATCATAGCGTACAGCCAAAAGGCGCTGTCTTAGTTCGCTTGCCTGTTTCAGCTAGCGTAGAAAATGTTTACTACCTCACTCCAAATAAGGAGTTGCAAGTCCTTGATTTCACCGTTCGAGACGGAAAGGTAGAATTCATCACTAATCATTTCAGTACCTATGCTGTCGTCTATCAAGCTGCTGGAACAAGCTCTAACACAGAGGAAAAACCAAGTGGTTCAGATGTAGAAACCTCAGCACACGAGGCTGAACAACTTTCAGCTAGTCCGAGCCTTGCTAAAACTGGAAATCATTCTCCTAAAGAAGAACTTCCAGCGACAGGAGAAGCGTCCAACCCTCTCCTCTTCTTAGCAGGCCTCAGCCTAGCCCTTACAGCCACTTTTATGTTAAAAGGAAGAAAGGATGACTCCAACTAACCTTTAAGCACACAAAAACAGGATGAAGATCACCTTCATCCTGTTTTATTTTGTAATCAAAAGTTAGTTTTACAGCAGGTATAAAACAGCTAGGGTCAAGAGACTTGCTAGAAGTCCAACTCCCCAAAAGAAGAAGTCAACCTTCCACTCGCTCCAAGGATTGCCCTTGCCTGAGAATCCTCCAAGTTCAAAATGGTGATGGACAGGTGTCATACGGAAAATACGCTTCCCACCACTAAGTTTGAAGTAGGTGACCTGCATCATAACAGAGCTTGTCTCAAAGACATAGATAATCCCAATCAGTAAAAGCGTCCATTCTTGGTGGAGGGCCATAGAGATTGCTGCCAGCATCCCACCTAGAGCCAAACTTCCCACATCTCCCATGAAAACCTTGGCAGGCTTGTGATTAAAGACGAAGAAGCCTAGCAAACCACCAATCATGGCAAGAATCACAAGAAGGATATCCAGTTGATTTTGCATATAAGCAATCACACCGTAGGCCGATAAGCTAATCACCACGGAAATACTTGCTAAGCCGTCGATCCCGTCCGTCAGATTCACCGCATTTGAAAAGCCAACTAGCCAGAAAAGGGCAAAGAAGATATAGAAAATACCCAGATGTACTTGGTAGCCAAAGACTGAAAGCATGTCGCCACCACGCTCATAAAAGAGGTAGAAAATCACTCCTCCAAGGAGCTGGAGAGCAAGTTTTTGCTTGGGATTTAAGCCTTCGTTAATCTTACGAAAGACCTTGAGAAAATCATCCAAAAAACCTACCAAACCATACAAAACCAAGATAAACAAAATCATGCCTACATTGTTGGTCAATTGTTGGGTAAAGAGAGCGACAAGGAAGCTCACAACAACTGCAACAATCAGGAAGACAAGACCTCCCATGGTTGGAGTCCCAGCTTTAGCTTGGTGTTGCTTGACATCCTCATGCATCTGCTGTCCCGTAATCTGTGCTTTTCGATAAAATCGGATAAAGGCTGGAATACCTATCAAGGTCAATAGAAAGGTCAGAATTCCAGCACTAATGGAACTAATCATCTTAATCTCCTAAAGTTATTTTCATTTTTTTAATGTCTTTGAGGGCTGTATTGGCACGGACACTTTGTTTCTTGACCGTTTTGCCACTACCTTCCCACTCGACTTCTATATTCAGCCATTTGGCAAATGTTTGCACATTTTCATCTGTCCAGCCGTACATATCAGGCATTTCTTCGACCTTATCTGACAGGATCAAGATCTGCTGATTGGCTTCCAAATTATCTCCTTCAGAAACCGAGAGTTCCTTGATCTTGGTTCCTGTTCCGATAACGATTGGTTGGACAAGGTTACGACGCAATTCCTCTGCTAGGTCACCCGGAGTAAAGTCCTTGGTAGCTGGCATGGCATAACTTGTCGTCTTGCTGACCTGATCTAAGCTCTTGGCAGTTGACTGAAGATTGAGGGATTCTTTCATAGCAGAAGCCCGCTCAAGGATTGGGTTGGCAAACTCTCCCAGCTGAACGCCTGAATAATGCTCTGGCTGTTGCACCGTCACATAGAGGATAAAGTCAGGATTTTCTGCAGGATGCATCGACACAACAGAGAAGATATAGTTGGTTTCACCTGTCAGGTAGCCCCCATTCTTCTCATCGGCAATCTGAGCAGTCCCTGATTTGAGGGCGACATTCTGACCTGGAACATTGACATTAGGCTTTCCTGTACTGTGGTTGTACATGGTACCATAGACAGGATCTGTTCCGACCAAGACCATGTGGTCTCGAGTAGAGGACGCTGCCGCTTTTGATACAGGATTTCCGACGATTTCCTTTTGAGACTTACGAACAGACTGGTCATTCGGGTCATAGAGGGCGCTGATAAATTTCGGCTCCAACATAACTCCATCATTGGCGATGGCTGTAAAGGCACGAAGCATCTGAGTCTGGGTGACAGAGATCCCTTGTCCAAATGAGCTCATGGCAATATTAACAATGTTATCAGCAGGTAATTGACCTGTGTACTCATCTGTCAGACCAAAACGGGTCGGCACCCCAAATTTGAAACGGTTGAGGTAGTCCAGCCAGGTTGCATCTCCCATCTTTTGCTCAAGCAAGGTCATCCCGATATTACTTGAGTGGGCAAACCCTTGAGAGAAGGTCATGGTGCCACCACTAGTCAAACCTTCATTGACGTCCCAATCTCGAATGGTCGCATCTGCTATTTTCAATTCACTACTGTTAAAGTATTCACCACCAGGGAAGGTATTGTTATCAATGGCTGAAGCCAACATCATCACCTTCATGGTTGATCCTGGCTCGTAGTTACTTTGATAGAGGATATCACGCCAGACAAAGTCTTTTGTGATGCCATCCTTGGTATCGGCATTGAAGGTCGGCCGTTGGGTCGTAGCGAGGATTTCCCCTGTCTTAGCGCTGACCAAGGTAGCCGTCATATACTTGCCTTTTACCTTTTCCTGGAAGGCATCCATCTGAGTTTCCATAAAGGATTGCAAGGGACTAGAAAGGGTTGTGTACACATCCTTTCCATCTACCGTGTGTTGGGAAGCCTGCTCCGTACCCGGAACAATATTTCCCAGACGATCCTTCTCATAGGTAATGATCCCATCTGTACCTGCGAGAATGCTATTTAAAGAACTCTCCAATCCAGATGTCCCAATCAACCTTTTGGTGCCATCCTCATTTTCATGGAGTTGCGCTAAACCGATAAAGGAAGAAGCAAACTGTCCATTGGGATAACTGCGGTTAGGGCTAGTTGTAAAGTCAACCCCCTCAACCCCAGCTGTTTTGAGGTCATTTTTAATGGCCATCATATTGGCATAGGTGATCCCATTTCCCTTGACTCCAAAAGATACCTGTTTCAGATCTGGTTGAGAAAGCTGTTCTTTGACATAAGACTCCTCCATATCGAGGTATTTATGGAAAATTTCAGCTACCTTATTAAATTGAGAATCCTCTACATAGAGGATTTTACCAGTTGCTGACTTGTAGTTCTTGTCAATAACAGCATATATATTATAAGAAGTCGCATCCTCTGCAATAGGCGTTCCATTACGATCGTATATAGTCCCTCGTTTTGCAGGAATCGTCTTGGTTGTTTGGTGAACCTTTTTGGCCTCTTGAACCAAATCCTTACCAAATTTACTACCCGTTCCGATAATAACCGCAAAGTTCACCAAAAAGACAGCGAAGAGTATGACAGCCAATAAACTCAGGCTTTTCCCTACTCTTCGGCGGTTTTCTTCTGGAGATTTGCGATTACGAACGGCATAACGGATGATTTTTTCTTTCCACTGTTTCATTTCTTACTCCGCTGCTCGGATATTTTCGTTATTCAGCTGCAAATCCTTGGAGTTTGCAATCTCTTTCAAACGTTCTGAACGAATCAATTCATTGACCTCTTGCTTAGCATCGTCAAGCTCTGTTTTCTTTTCTTCAATTTGAGCATTAACCTTAGTTAATTCATTCTGAACTTGTAATAGCTTGGTTTGCATAAACACAACACTAATTGCCAGAATAATCATTGTTGCAGCAATCGAAACATAGAAGGCCTTTTCCACACGTGAAAAACCCTTAAACTTCGTTTGCAATAACTGACTTGTTTTTTCGATTCTTTCTGCCATGTTTTTCCTCTTACTTGTGAATTTTTCTAGCCACGCGCAACTTGGCTGAATGCGAACGGTTGTTGGCTTCTAGCTCTTCGGCACTTGGCAAGATTGGCTTACGGGATACCAATTCCATCTTAGGCTTAAGATCGTCTGGAATGAAGGGCAAGCCTTTGGGAACTTCCACTGTTGACGCTTCCTTAAACAACTGTTTGGTCAAGCGGTCTTCCAGCGAATGGAAGGTAATGACCGAGATTCTACCATCCAAAGCCAGCATGTCCATGGCCTGCTGGATGGATTCATCTGCCGCACCCAGCTCATCATTGACTTCGATCCGAATGGCCTGGAAAATCTGCTTGGCAGGGTGTCCCTTTTTCTTGAGCTCCTTGGCAGGTTTGGCCGACTTGATAATCTCTGCCAACTCCGTCGTCGTCTCGATTGGTTTCACCTCACGCGCTTGCTCAATCTTGCGGGCAATCTGTTTAGAAAACTTATCCTCACCATACTTGAAAAAGATCCGAACCAGGTCATGATAGTCATAATGATTGACCACCTCATAGGCCGTCAGACTAGCTTCCTGATTCATGCGCATATCCAGTGGCGCATCCTTTTTATAAGAAAAACCACGCTCACGCTGATCCAGCTGAGGACTGGACACTCCCAAGTCATAACAAATTCCATCAATTTCCTGGACACCAGCCTCTTGTAAACGTGCCTGCAAATGACGGAAGTTATCCTTGATGAAGGTTACCATCCCCTTTTCGATATAGGGTGCCAACCGTTTTTGCGCATTGTCAATGGCATTTTGGTCCTGGTCAAAGGCATAGAGATGTCCTTTTTCACTCAATTTACTTAATAAATATTCGCTATGGCCTGCTCCACCCAAGGTCGCATCAACGTAGATACCGTCAGGTTTCACGTCCAGCATATCAATCGTTTCATGAAGCAAGACCGTTACATGATGAAATTCTTTTGTCATATCTTATCTATTTTACCACAAATCTGACCAGCTTGCACTTGTCAGACAAGGCTAAGTTTCTTCGAAAAAAATTCTCAAAAATATGTCATATATACTTGACATCTTATCCCCAAAAGAATATAATGTAGTCAAATATATACGACATATCAGAAAGGAGACCCTATGAATCGTGTGAAAGAATTCCGCAAGGAACTGGGCATTTCCCAGCTCGAGCTCGCCAAAGATATCGGTGTCTCGAGACAGACCATCAACATGATTGAAAACGACAAGTACAATCCAACCCTAGAACTCTGTCTCAATCTCGCTCGAAGCCTCCAAACTGACCTCAACAGTCTCTTTTGGGAGGATGATTTTTAAAAAGGAGAAGAAAAATGAAAAAAGAAACCCTCACTGAAAAACTGATCAAACGTACATACGGCATTTCTGGTCCCCTTGACGAACACAAACGGCGCGAGGCCGATCGTATCGGGAATCAGGTCTTTATGTTCCTCTTTTATCTGATGATATTTGGCAATCTCATCCCCTTTGTCCTTGCTTATAAATACCCACAAATTGTCGCTATCGGCTATCCTCTCGTGGTATTTGGCATTTCGATGATGGCTGCCCTCTATGTGGTCTCTCAAACCAAGAAAACAGGCATCACAGCTATTGATCCCGAAATGCTGAGTCAGAAAGAATGCAAACAGCTACATTTTCCGGGTCTAAAAGCTGGTCTAATCTATGGCATGGGCATGTTCTTTGGAATACCGCTTCTGAATGTCCTAACCGATGATAGCAAGGATTATCTTGGTTCTCTTTTAAATACAGGGCATTTTGTATCAACTATCCTAGCTACCCTCTTCTTCGGATTTACCATACAAATTATCGTCTCTCTTCGCATTCAAAAAGCCAAGAAAGACCAAGAAGACGACTAGGAGGTGCCTTATGAAATCACTAGCTAGACTACTGATCAGTCATGTTTTTATCAGTATCTTTGTTACCTTTTTCCTACTTTCTGGACATATTGAGCATCCTTTCTTGATTATCTTTCTTTTATTCCTTCCTGTATTGAACAAGGGACAGAGATCCCAGAAAATCCAATCAAAAAAAATACGTCTTCTAAACGCATCTCTCTGTTTTATCCTCGTATCCTTTCCACAACTTTTAACAAATCCTATGGATTGGAGATACCTGGTATTTCTAATAATCTGTATCATTTTTAATTTGGTTTACTTCTATACTCTCTATCAACTCTTTAAAGAAGTCAATCAAAAATCGCTCATTTAGAAGGTTACTCCCATGAAAAAAGAAGATTTCACCACTCGCTTACTCAAATTATTCTTTCACATACAAGGCCCCTTTGATGAATGCCGCCAAGAGATAATCTACAGAGCTTGTGCGCGTTCCTTGATCCAAATCGTTTACTCCTCCCTCCTACTCTTCTTGTTCTATCTCCTATTTGGACGCTTCATAGAGTTGGTTCGAGATGCTATGCCCTACCTCTATTTTGGACTCATCTTCATCCTCTCGTCCAGGGCGAGATTAGCAGTTCGAGACTTACATTTGGACAAGGATGACCAGTCCGAGATTCATCATAAAAGCTACAGCAAAAGTCAAATCAAAGTTCGTAGTTGGGGTGTATTTCTCAGCATTCAGCTTGGTCTCTTCCTCTTACTAATCTTTCATAAACTCTTTGTTCAACATCTTCCCCTTGACACCTTTTGGGAAAATCTCTTCCAAATTGAAAGATTGCTACCTTTGCTAGTATGTAGCCTTGGGGCTGGAGCAATCTTTGGAACCATGACCTACGCCTTTTTATCGGAAAACGTTAAAAAATAGACCAAGATTCGCTAATTTCTCATTATATAGACAAAGAATCCCACCTAGCATGTTCTAGGTGGGATTCTTTACATTCTTAACAGAAATCACAAGTCATTTCCCTTTCATCTTAGAAAGTCGACTCTTTCCAACTCACACTACAATCCAGGACCTGTTGTCTTTCTTCTTGATTGCGACCTTCAATCTGGTCAATCAAGATTTTTGTAGCCTGTTGTCCCTCTTCAAAGGCAGGCTGAACTAGCGTCGAAATACTTGGAGAAGAAAAGCGAGTCCACTCCGTATTGTCAAAGCCAATCAAGCCAACTTGTGGCAAGTTATAATTCAACTCTTTGATAACGGTAAAGACCAGAGGTAGGGCCCAGCAATTAGGAACAAATACCAGAGTTTTTTCATCAGGATTGATTTCTTTTTGTAAAAATTCCTTGATTTTCTCCAAGTCTGTATGCTTATCTTCGATGGTTAAAGTAGCATGGCGCATGTTAGCATCTGTTAAGGCATCCATAAAACCACTTGCCCGCTCAATGCGAGTACTCAAACGACTTGTATCCGCTGTAATCAAGAGGAAATGCTCGTAACCTTTTTCGATACAAGACTGGGTCATATCATAAACAGCGTCATAGTTATTGGTTTTGACCCAGCTAGTCCGGTGTTCATAGAGCTGACTATCAAAAAAGACCATTTTTTTCTTTTTCTCATCAATGATACGAGAGTATTTTCGGAAATTAGAGGTCGGCTGAATAATGAATCCGTCCACTCCCAAAAGAAGCATACTTTCAATATACTGATCCTCACTCTCTTGGCTATAGTTACTATTCCCTATCATTACTTGGTAGCCATTCTGGTTAGCGATATCCTCGATCCCCTTAACGATCTGGTTTGAGAAACTGTTGGTAATATCACCAATCAAAACGCCAATTAATTTTGTTCGTTTGGAGTTTAAGCTACGAGCAACAATGCTCGGTTTGTAATTTGTTTCATGAATAACTTTTTCAATCTTTTCACGTGTCTCTTGGGACATTTTTTCATATTTCCCGTTTAGGTAAAATGACACGGTTGTTTTTGAGGTCTGAGCCATTTCTGCAATGTCTTTTATGGTCAGTTTCTTCTCCAATCTAAAACACCTCCTACTAATACTCATTATAACATATTCACTATTCAGGAAACCTATTTCTAGCACTGCAAGCGAATCATTCTCTCATTTATTTTATCATATACCAGACATTTTCCACGCATTTTTGTTCCGTCAACAAGACACAATTTTTCACCTATACAAATATCTTCGCTTAATAACAAAATCAGCTTGTCTGTTTTGTCATTTTTCACCTCAAAAGCCAGAGCATTTTCTACTTTATGACCATCTGTCTGGTAGACAGAATGGCGGATGATTTTAAAACTCTCATGTGCAATGATTGTATAATCCAGCATCTGATTCTCAAAGGATTGGCGTTTGGTGAGTTTGCTACTTTTTTCAAGCTCATTGTATTTAGGAGAAATGATAGTATCTTCCAAATCAAAATCAACTGCACTCCATAGCTTCAACTGATTAATTTTCCCACCTTGGTAGGTCATCTCCTTGTCTAGAATAAACTGGGTCAATGCCTCATGTCGACCTTGACATCTGATGTCATCCACCACTAACCATACATCTTCCACTAGCATGACGATTTTTCTCTTGTGAAGATAAGACAAATCAGACTCTACTGACAAGTAAGCTCCCTCAATATAATGCACTCCCTCCCTTTCTTTGTGGTGACAAAATAGGGAGTGAGGATAGTGTTCATATTCCCAGGACCCCGTAATTCTCCCTGGAGCTTTCCCATCTACCATGCAGGTCGAATGACTCCAAGCACTCTTTAAGAGGTAGCGTTCATCTATCTCCCGATAAGAATAACGCCCCGCATCTATGAAAATCGGTTGACCTTGATACTGTAAGCAAAAACTATTCTCGTCACTATGGCTATGGGCACTTCCTAGCGGACCGTTTTTGAAAAATAGATAACGATGTTCATCCTTAATGCAGACATGTCCAGAGTCTTCAAAAATCATGGACTTTGCCTGCCAAGCTCTCTTTTCAAATCCCTGCAGTCGCTTGACCTTTTCTTGCCCCACGAACAAGAGACTAACCAAATCGACTTTAAGATCTAGGCCATCAAGAAGGTCTTCCTTGTTCAAAACAACAGCAGACAGGCTCAAAATCTCTGTCGTTTCTGTCGAATCGCTATCTCCAAAAGCTAAGGTCCGTCCATCCAAGCCGGTCATCATTTGAATATAGGTTGCCATCTTTTCCAGCAACTCTTGAAAACTTTCTTGCAAGTCTGGAAGCAATATACACAAGTCCAGTAAGGCTTTATAAACCTCTACATGATAGAGAATTGACTGTTCAAACTGAGTCCCATCTTCTAAAATCTGTGTCTCGATCTGCTTTTTCAACTCCTCTGAAGCAAAATGGTAAACTTCTTCTAAATCCATCTTATCAGAAAAGAAATGATAAATCGCAAGCATCGGAATAGTTTGCAACATTCCCCAATTACTGAGAGTATATTTGGCTCGATAATGCTCTCTCATAAAATGAATCTGCTTTTCTAAACTAGCCAGGATTTGTTCTAGTTCTTCCTCTTCTAGCAAATCAAATTTCAAGAGAAGCAAGACCAGTTTCAACCAAGTAAAGGAGCGAATGCCCGTATCCAAGGTCCTAGTCATCAAAGATTGAGGAGAAAACTCTCTCGCCTGCTCAATCCAATCAAATAGAAAGAACTTGCACTTTTGAATATAGCCCTTATCTCCTTCTACCAGATACCCTATCACAAACTGCAAGAGATATTCTTGTCGATTGAGCATATAAGCCCATTCTATATCATCTTCAAATACTTGATCCCATACCATCGGCTGGATTTGATGGATTTTTGAACAAGGTTCCATATCCCAAGGACTATCAAACATAAAACGATTGTCCATCAAGCGTTCAAGGGAACACTTGACCTTCTCATAGTCTTTTGAACAGTGGGACAAGATATAATCACGACATTGGTCCCCATCGACTCTTTCAAAAAATTGTCTTCTTTCTTCTTTCATTATCTATTACCAGAAAAAGAACTACTTAAAAAGCAGTTCTTTT
Organism: Streptococcus oralis; assembly: GCF_001579525.1. Taxonomy (GTDB): domain Bacteria; phylum Bacillota; class Bacilli; order Lactobacillales; family Streptococcaceae; genus Streptococcus; species Streptococcus oralis_M. The sequence continues at coordinate 51,365 of NZ_LQZC01000011.1, forward strand.
GTCTTTCCCATTACACTTTCCTTTTCTACATAGATGACGACTCCTTTTGCAATCTGCAAAGAGACCACGTCATCTTTGATAGAAATGATTTTTCCATGAATTCCAGACAATAACAACACTTCATCACCAGATGTTAAAGAAGCTAAATACTCTTGTCGTTGCTCCATCTGTTTGCGAAGCAACTTTTGCTGACGAATAGAATGAAAGCTTGACAGTAAAAGGGGGCTCACTGCCAAGACAATCACTATTCCATAAAACAATGTCGTATCCATTAAGCTAGAATCTTAAGCCAGCTTCCGATAATTCCGATGATAACTGTTAAAATAACGAGTTTATATGTTGTCCATTTCTTTTCTTTGATCAAGTAGTAAACTAAAAGTGTAAATAGGGCTGGTAGAAGAGCTGGAGCAACCTTATCAAGCATTCCCTGAATACTTACGATACTTTGTTTAGCGTCTGCTTTAACTTCCCCTGCAGCAAAGGTGATCGGCACCATAATCTTAACAGATGTCGCTGCCAAACCAGCAATTACGGTTACACCGATAATATTGGCAATACGAGAAATCGTTGCCATCTGTTCACTTAACTTATCGATAACGGTTGTTCCTAGTTTATAACCATACAGACCAGTTGACAATTTAATCGCAGTCAAAATCGTATTCATCGCAAGGAAGAATAAGATTGGACCGACAACCAAGCCTTCTTGAGCAAACGAAGCTGCGATGGTTGAGAACAATGGAGCTAAACAAAATTGAGAGAGAGAATCCCCAATACCTGCCAATGGTCCCATCAAGGCCATCTTGATGCTACGTGTTTCTTTTGCTGGGCGACCATTTTCCAACATTACAAGGTGCAAGCTGGTAATAAAAGGCAGGAAGTGTGGGTTGGTATTATAGAATTCACAGTTTTCTTCCAAGGCTTGGTAGAAACCTTCCTGATCCTCTCCATAGTGTTTTTTCAAAGCAGGATACATCACATTGGCATATCCCAACCCTTGATAGTTACTATAGTTAAATCCATTTTGTAAAAAGAATGCCCGCAAAGACGTTTTAAGATAATCACGTTTTGTTAATTTGTTAGATCCAGTCATCGTGTGCTTCCTCCTCTACCACATGATCCGCTGTTTTTGGCTTGTTATAAAATTCAATCAAAGCAAAGATAGTACCTACAATTGCAATACCAATTGTTGGGATGTTTAGATAAGCTGCACAAACATATCCCAACAAGACAAACGGAATCAACTCTTTCTTAGCCATCACTGACAAGATCATCGCAAAACCGATAGCTGGGAGCATTTTACCAGCAACTGTCAAACCTGTAAGCAATACTGGTGGAATGTAGTCTACGAGTTTCAACAAGGTATCCATTGAAAGGGCACCCAAGCAACCCAAGGTAAATCCAATAAAGGCAAACAACCAAATTGTTGCATTTAGAGTGAACTTGAATTTCTTCAAATTATGGTTTTTCAAGTGCTTCATCGCTGTTTCAGGCGCCCCAGCACGTACAGTGTAGGCGAAAGTTTGTAAGAATTGAATCGCCACAGCAATCGGAGTAGAGAGGGCAAGAGCCGCTTCTGGACTGACTTTACCAGCACTAGTGATAGCCATCAAGGTACCAAAGATACCAGGTCCGATTGGGTTTGGTGGAACCGTACCTCCAGCACCAACACCGAATCCCATATAAGCCAATTCACCAATAGCTCCCATTGCAAGAGCAGTAGGCAAATCACCTAGAATAATTCCGACACCAAATGACAGAACAATACATCTATTGGTGTAAATTCCTAACAGCATTCCACTAAAACAGAAAGCTGTCCATAATCCAATTAAAATCGCTTGAAATACATTAATCGACATAACGATCTCCTCTTTTAAATATAGTCCAGAATGTTGACTTCAACAGCTCCATCATTTCCTGTTGGAGTTGTTTTCGTATTAAATGTTACTTGATAAGTTTGGTTCAATTCCTTGAGGGCTGCCTTGTCCTCTTCACCTAGGAAGATGGAGCGTGTCACTTGCTCTTTACCAGGGGCATTGTGAATGTTCCCAATATTGATTTCTGTTATAGGAACACCACCTTCTACCAAGGTTAAAGCATCCTTCACATCCTTTACAACGATAAAGATTGTTTGAGCAGGATTAGCCTTGTGAATAATATCGATCACCTTTTGCAAAGGGAAGAAACGCATGGCAACTGAGTCTGGCACAACTGTTTTCATCAGAGTTTGTTGCATCTTGTCCGTGCTCACTTCGTCATTGGCAACAATGACCGTATTACAACCTAGGTATTTTACCCAAAGTTGTCCTTGTCCGTGAATCAAACGTTCATCAATACGGGTCATAATAATATTTGGCGTTGTCATATTTCTCCTCCTACCAATATAGGTTCCAGTCTTTGTAGAAACGGATAAGGGCTTCTAGGTAATAGTAGTCACCCCAGATATTGCCTTCGTCCACTCCTTTACCTGAATGCCATGAGTACACACCGTGGAGGAGACTTGTCCCACCAGGGGTAAATTGATCATTTGCATAATGTTCGATCAAGGAACGAAGCATGGCATGCATAGCATGTTTATAAATATCTTTGTCAGCATCCACCTCTGGGAGATGTTTTAGCATTTCATGAATCCCACAGACGGCGATAGCTGTTGCTGAAGAATCTCGTGATTGAGCACTACCATCATTAAAAATCAAATCCCAATAAGAAACATGATCTTTTGGCAGGTGATTCAAGAAATAATTGGTTACACCTTTAAACAAGTCAAAGCAGGACTCGTCTTTCAGGTGACGATAAGTCAAAGGAATACCATAGACTCCCCATGATTGACCACGTGCCCAGCATGAATCATCACTATACCCTTGTCTCGTTACACCTTTAAAGGGTTGACCTGTCTCAGGATCAAAATAGAAGGTGTGGAAGGACGAAGCGTCATCACGGATTACATTATTAGCTGAAGCATAGAAATGGCTTTCTGCAATATCGTAGTATTTTTGATTGCCTGTTTCTTGATAAGCAAAGAACAAGAGTTGAATGTTGAGCAAGCAATCGATAATCAAACGGTAATGCTCTTTCTTGCCCAAATCTCCCCAGGCTTGAATAAAGCCACCTTTTTCTTGATAGCGTTCAATCAACTTATCTGCAGCTTTCAAGGCCGCTTCTCTAGCCTCTCCATTTCCATTTATCTTATATTCAGCCATACAAGATGGTGTGTATAAGAAACCGAGATCATGGTGGTCCAATTCTACTCTCTTATTGATACGATTCAGGAAAGAAAGAACATTTTTATGAGCGATGTTTTTAAATGCATCCTGTTGACTGTATTCATAAGCCAACCACAGTTCTCCTGTCCAGAAACCATTGGTCCATTCCGTGTTATCCATGATTGGATAGACATTATTAAAGGTAGCTGGCGTCGGGAAATCTTCCTTGAAATAGTCAAGGTTGAGTTCTAACTGCCGAATAACCTTATCAATTGCCTGGCCGACTTCTTCTTTCGTCAGAAGTGGTACTTCTAAGAAGCGCTCAGGCGATTTTATTTCTTCAATCGTAACCTTTTTTATCATTCTTTTACCCTTTAAATACCTGATTCGAAATCTTCTTCCTCTGCCTCTGCATCCGTTGAAAACAATTCTTTACCATTTACGACTCCGCCCTGGGCCGCCGCTACTGATTTATTAACAACCTCATCAAAGCTATGAGCCATTCTAGCAAAGACTGCTTCCATTAACATGGCTAAGTTCAAACCCGAGAGAACATTCATTGTTTTGGCTGGATTTTCTCCCATTATAGTAGAAGAAACCTTGAATGGTGTTCCTCCCAAGAGGTCACTTAGGATTAAAACTTCTTCTTCATTTGAAATTGCAAGTAAGATTTTTTGCTTGAGTTCATCTGCTGACATTCCTTCCACAAAGTCAATCGCCTCCACATTTTCTTGATTGCCTGCAATCAATTGTAAAGAACTATAAATCCCTGTGGCAAAATGTCCATGCCCTACAAGTACAATTTTCATCTTTTCTCCTTTCTTGTTTGAGTTTACCGGTTTACTTTACATTCCCCATTGTAACCCTTTATTTTTATCTTGTCAATAGTTTTTTTAAAAAAATATTAGCGCTTTCATTGTTTATTTAACCATTATAATAGACAGAAATTTCAAAATCTTCCGTTTTTTAGGAAAACAAATCTTTTTAGAAATAAAAACATTTATTTATTGACAAAACCGGTTTACTAGAATATAATTTGGTTATAGAGAAGTCTTAACAAATTTGAAAGGAAGTATCAAATGACAAATACATCATTCTCAATTGAGCAGTTTTCTTTAAAAGGAAAAATTGCTCTCATCACCGGCGCTTCTTATGGAATTGGATTTGCTATTGCCAAATCCTACGCTGAGGCCGGCGCTACTATTGTCTTTAACGATATCAATCAAGACCTGGTCAATAAAGGGATTGAAGCTTATCGTGAAGTTGGCATCGAATCCCATGGGTATGTCTGTGACGTGACAGACGAGGACGGTATCCAAGCCATGGTCAAGCAAATCGAACAAGAGGTTGGTGTCATTGACATCCTCGTTAATAATGCTGGTATTATCCGCCGCGTTCCAATGTGCGAAATGAGCGCCGCTGATTTCCGTAAGGTCATCGATATTGACTTAAACGCACCATTTATCGTTTCAAAGGCAGTTATTCCTTCTATGATAAAGAAAGGGCATGGAAAGATTATCAATATTTGTTCGATGATGAGCGAACTGGGACGTGAAACAGTTAGCGCTTATGCTGCCGCTAAAGGGGGCTTGAAAATGTTGACCCGCAACATTGCGTCTGAATACGGTGGAGCCAATATCCAATGTAACGGAATTGGACCGGGTTATATTGCCACTCCTCAAACAGCACCTCTTCGTGAGTTGCAAGAAGATAGTTCTCGCCACCCATTTGACCAGTTCATCATTGCAAAAACACCTGCTGCACGTTGGGGAAATCCTGAAGATTTGATGGGCCCTGCTGTCTTTCTCGCTAGTGATGCCAGCAATTTTGTCAATGGCCACATCCTATATGTAGATGGCGGTATCTTAGCCTACATCGGAAAACAACCTGAGTAACAATAGAAAGAAGATCTTATGAAAATCGCATTAATCAATGAAAATAGTCAAGCCAGCAAGAATCACATTATTTACGATAGTCTGAAAGAAGTAACAGATAAAAAAGGCTACCAATTATTTAACTATGGTATGCGTGGAGAAGAAGGTGAAAACCCATTAACATACGTACAAAACGGCTTAATGGCTGCCATCCTTTTAAATACAAAAGCAGTCGACTTTGTTGTTACCGGCTGTGGTACAGGTGTAGGGGCTATGCTTGCTTTAAACAGCTTCCCTGGTGTTGTCTGTGGTCTAGCAGTGGACCCAACTGACGCTTACCTTTATTCTCAAATCAATGGAGGTAACGCCTTGTCTATCCCTTATGCCAAAGGCTTTGGCTGGGGAGCAGAATTGACCCTCAAATTGATGTTTGAACGCTTATTTGCTGAAGAAATGGGCGGTGGCTACCCAAGAGAACGTGTAATCCCTGAACAACGCAACGCTCGTATCTTGAGCGAGGTGAAACAAATCACCCACAATGATTTGATGACCATCCTTAAAACAATCGACCAAGACTTCCTCAAAGACACCATCTCTGGCAAATACTTCCAAGAATACTTCTTTGAAAACTGCCAAGATGATGAAGTCGCTGCTTATTTGAAAGAAGTATTAGCCAAGTAAAGCTATTCTAAACCAGAAAGGAACTAATGGATGACGAAAATCTTACTGTTTGGCGAACCATTAATTCGAATCTCACCATTAGATGCCACCAGTATCGGCGATCATGTTGCCAGTTCGACTTATTTTGGCGGATCAGAAATTAATATCGCTTGTAATTTGCAAGCCCTGGGTATCTCAACGAAAGTCTTTACCGCACTCCCTGCCAACGAGATTGGAGATCGTTTTATTACATTCTTGAAACAGCACCAAATCGATACCAGTTCAATCTATCGGCTTGGCGATCGAATCGGCCTCTACTATTTGGAGAACGGCTTTGGTTGTCGTCAAAGTGAAGTTTTCTATGATCGTAAGCATACGAGTATTAGCCAGATTCTACCAGACATGCTCGATATGAATTCTATCTTTCAGGAGATTAGCCACTTTCATTTTAGTGGTATCACCGTAGCTGTTGGCCAGGAGGTCCGTACGCTCCTTGTCCTACTCTTGGAAGAAGCCAAGCGCCGGGGCATTGTCATCTCCATGGATCTCAACCTGCGAACAAAGATGATCTCTGTCCTAGAAGCCAAGTATGAATTTTCTAAATTTGCTCGTTTTGCCGACTATTGCTTTGGTATTGATCCTCTCATGATCGATGAGCAGAATCTGGAGATGTTCTCAAGGGAAACCGCTAGCCTAGACGATGTTGAAAAACGCATGCGACAGTTAAAAGAAAGCTACGATTTCAAAGCGATTTTCCATACTCTGCGCTCTAGTGATGAACAAGATAAGAATGTCTATCAGGCTTATGCTCTGGGAGAATCATTTGAAGAGTCCGTTCAACTAAAAACTGCAGTCTATCAACGCGTTGGTAGCGGGGATGCCTTTATCTCAGGAGCCCTCTATCAACTACTCAATCATTCCTCCTTAAAAACTACCATTGACTTTGCAGTTGCCAGTGCCACTCTCAAATGCACTCTCCCAGGAGACCATCTCTCCACTTCGGAAACTAGTATTGAAAAATTACTAGCAAATACACAAGATATCATTCGTTAGGAGAACCACATGACTAAATCGGATACGATTATTGAACTAAAAAAACAAAAAATTGTCGCTATTATTCGAGGAAATACAAAGGAAGAAGGACTGAAAGCCTCGATTGCTTGTATCAAGGGCGGTATCAAAGCTATTGAAATCGCCTATACCAATCAGTATGCAGGACAAATCATCAAGGAACTTGTAGACTTGTATCAGGACGATCAAAGTGTTTGTATCGGGGCAGGTACTGTGCTTGATGCCGTAACTGCTAGAGATGCTATTCTAGCCGGAGCAAATTACGTTGTTTCTCCATCTTTCCACGCTGAAACTGCAAAAATGTGCAATCTCTATAGCACTCCCTACATTCCAGGCTGTATTACCCTCACAGAGATAACGACTGCACTTGAAGCCGGTAGTGAAATCATCAAACTCTTCCCAGGTAGTGCTCTCAATCCAGCATATATCTCTGCAGTCAAGGCACCGATCCCACAAGTTTCCGTAATGGTAACCGGAGGAGTAGGCCTAAACAACATCCCTCAATGGTTCGCTGCTGGTGCAGACGCCGTCGGGATTGGTGGTGAACTCAATAAACTCGCTTCCCAAGGCGACTTTGACCGCATTAGCGAGATTGCCCAGCAGTATGTTACACTCAGATAAAATGAAGTGAAAAAGGATAAGCTACAACTTATCCTTTTTAAAAAGAAAAATCCGAAGACGTTTGACTTTCTTCGGATTTTTCTTTTTTCTTATGGTTCCAAGGGACTCATCTGGATGATGAGTAAATTAGTTGTTCTTTCCTCTGCGGAATAGATAAACCGCACCAAGTAGCAAAAGACCTAGACTTGCCAAGATTGACTGACCTTCTCCTGTCTGAGGGAGATTCTTTTGATCAGACTGCTTGTTTCCCTCTTCAGTTTTTTCCTTTTCTTTTGAATCCTGAGTTTGTGGTTGAGTTGCTTGCTCTAGCTTTTTAAAAACTTCTTGATCTGGCGCTGATTCCTGGGTTTCAGGATTGTAGTAGGCAACCTTATAGTCATCCCCTTCTTTTCGAATGGTATAGACTCCACGTTTCAAGACTTGGAATTGGTTGGAAATAGTAGAGACCGAATCATCGTATTTTACGACTCCCCAAACCCCTTGTTTGGCATCATAAACAGACTGAAGATTTTCGCTATTTTCAATAAGACTACCTTCCAGCTCTTTTACCATTTGATTGAAGGTCGCTCTGTCCACATTAGGAATAAGCATATATCCATAAGAGTCTCCATTCTGTTTGTGAGCCTGACTAATCGTAAGGAATTCATTTTCAACTTCCTTGTCTGACTGTCCTTCATTGATATCCTTCCATGCACCTTTTTGCAAGGTTCTGCTCATACTAATCGAACTTTTCTTGAAGAAGAAATAGCCGATATTCTTTTTCGAATCAGATGATTCTAGAAATACACTTTGAGTGTCCGCAAAATCCTTGTCTTGAGCTGTGAGTGTAGTTTCTTTATCATTGACATATACCTTATAAGGATCACTTGATTCAAGCTTTCTTTGGTCAATGGTGGTCGATGCAGCGTCAGTTGAGGTGTTTTGAATATTGCTTCCTAGGAAGGCTATTTTATCTTTTAGCATAAACCAGCTCTTATGAGCGCTCAAGGTCTGATTCCAGTTGCTGAAATCCATGGTTGCTGTCGCATTGGCCTCATCTAGTTTGCTCGTCCCAACGAAAGCAGATGGCAAAACTTTACCCGTATCGCTATCCGATCTCTTAGCATCCGTCTCTGTTGTACCAGGCATCTTATAAGGGTTGACTGTTGGCCAGTAGCCGTTGCTATAATGACTTAAATCGCCATTATAGAGATAGAACATCCCATCACTCGTATACCAACCACGTTTGTTTTCTTTGTTCATGTGTTCATAGTTTAAGGTACGACTGGAGAAGAGCGACAGACCAAAGCCAAAACCTTTCTCTGCATTGTACATAGCTGTTTTATCCATCTTGTTAAAGGCTGATAGGTAGCTTGTCCTTGGAGTACTTGCAACTCCTGCATCACTTAACAAGGATTGCATCAAGCTGATATCCTTATAGGTCTTCAGATTCTTAAAGACATCATAATAAGTATCCGATTGAACAATGGTCTTTACAAGGCTCTGCAAACGTTGTTTGGTTTCTCCTTCAGACATATCTGCTATCCGATGAATCCCTCTCAGTACTTCTACCGCTGCCACGTGCCCCTCGCTATTAGCACGACTGATAGAGCGTCCACGACTCATATCCATCAGCTCTCCATTCACCAGCAAAGGAGCAAAAGATTTATCAATCCAGTGATACATGCTTTGCATTTTATCTTTATCAATTGGGCTCTTGGTCTTTTGAATGACTGGCAATAGTTGAGACAAGCCATCAATCAAGACATTCCCATAAGCACCTGTATAGGCAACATTGGTATGGTCGATATAGGATCCATCTTGATAAAAACCTTCTCCTTGATCTACCAGTTTGAACACTTGCTCAATCGATCGAATAGTCGACGAAATTTCCTGATCATCCTTGCGCAGTAAACCAGCTATAACTTTTACCCTTCCCATATCCACTAAGTTTCCGCCCAAGGCCTTAAATGGGTTCTCAGTCGTCTTTCGGAAATGCTCTGGATCTGGTACAAATTTTTCAATCACATCTGTGTATTTTTTGATTTCCTCATCTGAGAAGTATTCTTTCATCAGAGACAAGGTATTGTTGATTGCGCGAGGTGTACCGATTTCATAATCCCACCAGTTCCCAGCAATACTCTTTTCACTATTGTAGACATGTTTATGCATCCATTCCATGGAATCCCTAACTGTTCGAATAACGGTTTCATCTTGATAATAACGAGAAGAAGGATTGGTCACTTGCTTGGCCATCTCCTCCAATTTCCGATAAGTGGCAGTTAGATTCGCAGACGTTTTATAATTTGAAAATTTTTCCCACAAATAGGTGCGGTCCACCTGACTTGAAATACTGGATAGGCTATCAGCCACCTTTCCTTCCAGTTCCTGATTTAATTTGGCCATCTGTTCATTATGAGCATCATAGTATTGATTCCCAGCGATAATCCCATTCCAGTCATCGAGACGGTCTGTATACTCATCTCTAACAGACGCCAAAACCTTCAAAGGAACCTTTTTCACTTCCTTTCCATCTTTGCTGACAATGATATTGGTTGTTCCTTCTTTAAGAGGTTCTAAAATGCCATTTTTGACAGAGGCAAGGTCTGGATTTTCAATCTTATAAGTATAATCTTGAACAGCGAAGACATGTTTCTTGCCTAGAGGTAAATCAATCTTTTCTTCAAGCGTTTTATTATCTGTTTGAGAAGGGTTAGACGGTTGCTTCTCTACTTCTACAAGCTCAATATCCTTAAACGAAACTGTGCCAGTTCCTGTCTCGTAGAACAACTCTAGCTTGATCTTATCCACCTCTAAAGTCGGGCTATAGTCTGCTTCAATGGTCTGCCAATCCTTTGTTCCTGATGTCGTTGCAGAATTCCACAATTGCTTGTCCTTACCACTTTCCTCAATGATACGAACCTTGGCAATACCCACTTTATTGTTTGTCTTAATCTTGAAACGCAGCTTATACTTTTTCTTAGCTTCAATAGGGACCATACGGTGAACTACAGCTCGTAGTTTCTCCGAACTAGAGATCGTAACAGCCCCATCCTTAGCTTCAATGACCCGAGTTGAAGCGTCACCAGAACTGTTCTTCTGGTCAATCCAAACTGACCAGCCCTTGGCTTTACTTCCTGTCCAAGGATTGGTTCCGTCCTCTGTCTGAATAAAATCACCATTTTCAACTAAATTTTTAGCATCCCTTTGCTGAGGCTGGGGATTTTTCTGGCCTTGCTGAATGGTATTCGTAGTTGTTTCTTCCGCTCCAACTGTCATATAATGGTTTAATAAAAAACCTGATAAAATAAGAGAAGACAGACTCACAATGAGCTTCTTTGTTTTTGTTTGCATGTATACACTCCAATAAACATATTGTAAAATCAATAGGAACTAAATCTCAAAAAGGAGATCTATAACAATTAAGTAAACCGGTTTGATTAAATCATACCATTTTTAATGTTGTTTGTAAACGATTTCTATCATCACAATTCTAATTTCTTGCAACCTCCCCCATCCGACTCGACGAAAATAGTAAAAACTGTTACAATGTAGAAAAAGAAAAGAGGCTCTCATGACTTCACTCTATGATTTTTCAGTTTTAAACCAAAACAACCAAGTAATCTCCTTGGATAACTATCGTGGAAAAGTGCTCTTGATTGTCAACACTGCTACTGGATGTGGTTTAACGTCCCAGTACCAGGGACTTCAAGAACTCTATGAACGCTATCAAGATCAGGGCTTTGAAATCCTAGATTTCCCTTGCAATCAGTTTATGGGACAAGCACCCGGCAGCGCAGAGGAAATCAATAGCTTCTGCAGCCTTCACTATCAGACAACTTTCCCTCGCTTTGCCAAGATCAAGGTCAACGGCAAGGAAGCAGATCCTCTTTATGTTTGGCTAAAAGACCAGAAGTCTGGCCCACTAGGAAAACGAATCGAATGGAATTTTGCTAAGTTTCTCATTGGCCGAGATGGTCAAGTCCTTGAGCGCTTCTCTTCCAAAACAGACCCCAAAACCATCCAAGAATGTATCCAAAAATTACTCTAATTTCTTTTTAAAACGTATCCTTTCATTTAGTTTGAATCCTGAAAGGATGCGTTTTTTCTTTAAAAAGTAACTGATTTTCTTTAATTTATATTTATTTTTTGCTATTGCTTTCTTTCTTTAATTTAGTATATTTGGTATATTAAAAACTATTTGTCATTTTAAGGGAGAAATGACCTTTTAAATTTTTTTATCTTAAAACGAAAGCGATTTATAAATAGGGAGGTAAGAGGCTTACAAATTATCAGAGAATTGATTTATCGTAAAATATAGATGCAACCAAGTTAAGCTTGGGCTCGGGTAGTAGCTGACTGCCTTTCTAAAAACTAGGAGTATATTATGAATCGATACCTTTTTGAAAAAGGGCAAACATTTAGCATTCGGAAGTTGACTGTAGGTGTGGCATCTGTTATCGTGGGACTGGCATTTTTTGCTTCTGGAACCGTGCGTGCAGACGAAACGTCTCCTGCCGCAACATCCAATTTAGATCAGCAAATTGAACAAGTCGCAGATATAGAAGCGACCAAGGTTGAACCAGTCAAAGAAGAAGGCCGTGTAGGAGCTGAAAAACAAGAAACACCTGTTGCCGATACCAACAGTGCTGACTCGCTCCCTGAAGACATTCAGGACCGTGCCTACCCAGACACACCTGTAAAAGAACTCGATACGACTACTATCGTTGACCAGAAAGCTAGTCCAACAGTAGAAACTAAGAGCATTCTAAAGGACAAAGAAGAAGCTCCAAAAGAAGCTGAGACCGGAAACCGTGCCATCATTAACGGTGGACAAGACCTCAAACACATTGACTACGAGGGACAACCTGCAACTGCTGCTACTATGGTTTACAGCACTTACAACGCAGGAGAACAACGCTACCTCGTTTCAGGATCAGGTGTCTTCGTAGCCCCTAACCTGATCCTTACCGTTGCTCATAACTTCCTAGAGGCCAATAAAGAAACTGGCGAGGGTCACATTCGTGGTGGAAAATCTGCCCAGTTCTACTATAACGTTGGTTCAAACAGCGAAAAGAAAAACTCACTACCATCTTCTGGAACTACGGTTTTATTCAGAGAAAAGGATATCCATTTCTGGAACAAGAAGGAGTTTGGAAAAGGCTATAAGAACGACCTTGCTCTTGTAGAAGCTCCTATTCCTCTTCCGATTGCTAGTCCAAACAAAGCAGCAACCTTTGCGCCTTTAGCGGAGCACAAGACACATCAGCCGGGAGAAGCCATCAGTACGATTGGCTACCCAACTGACTCAAGCTCAAAAGAACTGAAACAACCTATCCTAGCCGGTCAGCTTTACAAGGCAGATGGGACCATCCGATCTGTTGAGTCCTATGATGATAAGGGAACGACTGGTATCACCTACAAAACCACTTCTGTATCTGGTTTGTCTGGTGGCGGGATTGTGGATAGCCAAGGAAAAGTTCTGGGTGTTCACCAACACGGAACCGTTGACAATGGTGTGACTGAAAAGGATCGCTTTGGGGGCGGACTCGTCCTTTCACCTGAACAACTGAAATGGGTTAAGGACATGATTGCCAAACATGGCGTGAAAGGCTGGTACCAAGGTGATAACGGAAATCGTTACTACTTTACCGATGAAGGACGTATGCTTCGGAATGAAACTGCTGTTATCGGAAGCAACGAATATTCCTTCAACCAAGATGGGATTGCTACCTTGACCAAGGGAGTTGAATACGGCCGTGTGGTTATCCAACACGAAGACGAAGAAGGAAATCCTGTCAAAGATAATGATACCTTTATCGAACAGACAGCTGTGGATTCTCCATTTGACTACAATTTCAAAAAAGAAATCGAGAAAACGGACTTCTATCAGAAGAATAAAGACAAATACGAAATTGTATCCATTGATGGTGTAGCGGTCAATAAACAACTAAAAGATGCATGGACTGAAGAGCACAATGTTGTCAGCAAAGCGCCTGCCGGTACACGTGTCATCAAGGTGGTCTATAAAGTCAACAAAGGCTCTTTCAAAGTTTACTACCGTCAAAAAGGAACCACTACTGAACTAGCGGAAGCGATAGTTGATAACAATGACGGTCAAGAGTATGACGTTTCCTTTGTCAACACCTTCCATGCCAAAGACATTGCTGGCTACCGTCCAGTTAAGGCTAGCTTGGAAGCAAGAATCCAGCAAAAAGGGGTGAATGAGGTCGTCTTTGAATACGAGCCAGTCGCTGATACAGCTAATCCGACGACACCGACTCCACCAGTGGCTCATCCAGAAGATAAAGAAACTGAGATTGGCAACCATGGACCTCTTCCAAGCAAGGCCCAACTTGATTACCACAAGGAAGAATTGGCAGCCTTCATTCACTACGGAATGAACACCTATACCAATTCTGAATGGGGAAATGGGAAAGAAGACCCCCGATACTTCAATCCAACCAACTTGGATACTGACCAGTGGATTCGCACTCTGAAGGAAACGGGCTTCAAACGAACCATTATGGTTGTTAAGCACCACGACGGATTCGTTGCTTATCCATCTAAGTACACCAACCATACCGTAGCTGCTAGCCCATGGAAAGATGGAAAGGGTGACCTTCTCGAAGAAGTTTCCAAGTCTGCTAGCAAGTATGACATGAATATGGGTGTTTACTTGTCACCATGGGATGCCAATCATCCAAAATACCATGTTGCAACCGAAAAAGAATACAACCAATACTATCTCAACCAACTGAAAGAAATCCTTGGAAATCCGAAATACGGAAATAAAGGAAAATTCATCGAAGTTTGGATGGACGGTGCGCGTGGTAGCGGTGCCCAAAAAGTAACCTATACTTTTGATGAGTGGTTCAAATATATCAAAGAAGCTGAAGGAGATATCGCCATCTTCTCTGCTCAACCGACAAGCGTTCGCTGGATCGGAAATGAACGTGGTATCGCAGGTGACCCTGTCTGGCATAAAGTCAAGAGAGCTAACATCACAGACGATGTGAAAAACGAATACCTCAACCATGGTGACCCAGATGGTGATATGTATTCTGTAGGGGAAGCTGACGTTTCGATCCGTTCGGGCTGGTTCTACCATGACAATCAACAGCCGAAATCACTCAAAGAGTTGATGGACATCTACTTCAAGTCTGTTGGTCGTAGAACCCCTCTCCTTCTCAACATTCCACCAAACAAAGAAGGAAAATTCGCAGATGCGGATGTGGCTCGCTTGAAGGAATTCAAGGCAACCCTAGACCAAATGTATGCGACTGACTTTGCCAAAGGGGCCACTGTAACAGCAAGTTCTACTCGTCAGAACCACCTCTACAAAGAAAGTCACCTGACTGACGGTAAAGATGATACTAGCTGGGCGCTCTCAAATGATGCCACAACTGGTAGTTTCACAGTCGATTTAGGACAAAAGAGACGCTTTGACGTTGTCGAACTCAAAGAAGATATCGCCAAAGGTCAACGTATCTCTGGTTTCAAGATTGAAGTCGAAATCAACGGACGCTGGGTGACTTACGGGGAAGGTTCAACTGTTGGTTACCGTCGCTTGATTCAAGGTAAACCTGTAGAAGCACAAAAAATCCGTGTAACTATCACTGGTGCTCAAGCAACTCCAATCTTGACCAACTTCTCTGTCTACAAAACACCAAGTAGTATCGAAAAGACAGACGGCTACCCTCTTGGACTGGAATACCACTCAAATACAACAGCGGATACAGCCGGTACAACTTGGTACAATGAATCTGAAGGTGTTCGTGGCACTTCTATGTGGACCAATCAAAAAGATGCCAAAGTAAGCTATACCTTCACAGGAACCAAGGCCTATGTCGTCTCTACAGTCGATCCAGGGCACGGAGAAATGTCCGTCTACGTTGATGGTCAAAAGGTTGCAGATGTGCAAACTAAGAATGCTAGCCGTAAACGTAGCCAAAAAGTCTTCGAGACAGGCGATTTAGCACCTGGCCAACATACTATTACTCTTGTAAACAAAACAGGCGAACCAATTGCTACAGAAGGGATCTACACCCTAAACAATGATAGCAAAGGGATGTTTGAACTTGAGTCTACTAACTACGAAGTCGAAAAAGGAAAACCAGTCACTGTTAAAATTAAACGCGTTGGTGGAAGCAAGGGGGCTGCTACTGTTCGCTTTATCACAGAGCCTGGAACTGGAGTTCACGGTAAAGTTTACCAAGATACAACTCAAGATGTGACCTTTAAAGATGGAGAAACAGAAAAGACTGTGACCATCCCAACGATTGACTTTACAGAACAAGCCGACTCTGTCTTTGACTTCAAAGCCAAACTCACTTCTGTCACTGATGGTGCCCTGCTCGGTTTTGCTACCGATGCAACCATCCAAGTGATGAAAGCTGAATTGCTGGTCAAGGACCAAACAAGTTATGATGACCAAGCTAGTCAGTTGGATTATAGTCCTGGCTGGCACCATGAAACCAATTCGGCAGATAAATACCAAAAGACGGAGTCTTGGGCTTCCTTTGGTCGCTTAACTGATGAGCAAAAGAAAAAAACAACTGTCACAGCCTACTTCTACGGTACTGGACTTGATATCAAGGGCTATGTTGATCCAAATCATGATATCTACAAAGTCTTCCTAGATGGCAAAGAAGTTCCTTATCAAGAGGGCATGGGAAATGCGTCGACTATTGATGGTAAGAAATACTTTAGCGGTCACGCTACCCAACGCCAAGGCAATCAAACGCTGGTTAGCCTAAAAGGTCTGGACGAAAACTTGCACGCAGTCACCCTTCAACTCGATCCTGATCGAAACGATTTGTCTCGAAATATCGGTATTCAGGTAGATCAATTTATCACTCATGGCGAAGGTAGTGAACTCTACAGCAAGGCCGATATCATCCAGTCTATCTCAAAATGGAAAGATGATCTGTCCAACTTTGACCCAGCAGGCTTGAAAAATACGGCTACCGCACGCCAAGCTTTCCAAGCAAATCTAGAAAAATTGAGAAACCAACTCAGTTCTGATGCAGTGGATGTTCAAGAAGTCATGTTGACGGTCAGCGCCTTACAAGATATCCTATCCAAGGATGAGAACTATCAAAGAGGCCAAGAGGAACCTAGTCCAGATCAACCTGAACAGCCTGAAGAACCTTCTAAACCTGACCAGCCAGCTGAACCAAAACAACCGGAAATTGAATATGATAAAGCCATGGCTAGCTTGACTGAAGCTATCGAGAAAAAAGTCGGTGAGCTTGGATCCAACAAGGAAGCTAAGAAGAAATTAGTTGAAATTGCAGATCAAGCCATTGCTGCAATCCAAGAAGCTAAAACTCAGGAAGCAGTCAATCAAGCGCTAGAAACTGCTCTCGCACAAATCAGCAAGCTCGAAGCAACTCAGCCTGAAAAACCAGCGCAACCTGAGAAACCTGCTCAGCCTGAGAAACCTGCTCAGCCTGAGAAACCAGCACAACCTGAAAAACCTGCTGAACCTGAAAAACCTGCCGAGCCTGAAAATCCGACTCAACCTGAGAAACCGGCGCAACCTGAACAACCGGCGCAACCTGAACAACCTGCTCAACCTGAGAAACCAGTTCAACCGGAAAAACCTGCTCAACCTGAGAAAACGGCGCAACCAGAAACTCCAGCGCAACCTGAGAAACCAATTACTTCTTCAAGTCCTGAGGAAGGGGTTAAAGACCTTGTCTTTACACTTCCAAGCTTGGAAATCGTCAATAAGGTCGTACCGTTCAAGACGATTCGTCGCGAAAACCCACAATTAGACACAGGAAAAGAGCAAGTTCTATCAGAAGGGAAAGACGGTCTCTTAGTCGAGTATGTTGAAGTGGACGGTGACAATCGCAAGGTTCTCCAAACAGAAGCAACTCCAGCTCAAGATCGAGTGATTGAGGTAGGTAGCAAACAAAGCTCAGTTGGAACAGAAGTGCCACCGGTTGTGACCCTTCCTGAGTATGTTCTACCAAGAGAGACTGAAAAACCTGCTCCAGTCGTAACAGATAATTCATCATCAAAAGATGAAAAAGCTCCTGTTACCGCTACAGTCAAAGAAGACAAGGAAAGACTACTCCCTGCAACTGGGGAACAAGAAGCAACTGCCTTCCTCTTCTTGGCAGCCATTACTTCTATCTTGTCTCTCCTCATTTTCCAAAAGAATTTCAAAGACTAATAACCCTCTTTGATTGATTCTTTCTAATGACTCAGTTCCCCCGTTGAGAAGACCATTTGGTCTTCTCTTTTTCTCTCTGTAAAATTAAAAAACATCCACAAATTAAACAGCACCGCAAAAGTCAGACATAAAAAATCTAACTTTTGCGGTGCTGTTCACTTATTTTAATCCGTTAGTTCCACACAGAAAGCATCCCATGGAGCTAAGGTCTGTTTTTCAACTGCTTCTTTAGCAGTAGTGTTTTCAATCAAGATTGACTTAACTCTTCCTTCTACTGAAAAGTTTTGTTTTTCATTGGACAAGTTAGCTACAACTAAGAAGCGGTGCTCACCGTCCTTACGGATATAAGCAAAGATCTTGTCAGCTGTATCAAGCAATTCAAAGTCAGCTCGAATCAGCCAGCTGTTCTCCTTACGGATTTGAACGAGTTTTTGATAAGTATAGAAAATAGAATCTGGATTTGCCAGAGCTTCTTGAACGTTGATTTTTTCGTAGTTTGAATTAACTGCCAACCAAGGTTGACCTGTTGAGAAACCAGCATTTTTGCTCTCATCCCATTGCATCGGGGTACGGGCATTATCACGTCCAATGACACGGATACTATCCATAATTTCCTCTAGCGGAACGCCTTTTTCAAGAGCTTCACGCGCATAGTTGAGAGATTCAATATCTTCTACTTGGTTCAGTGTTTCAAACGGATAGTTGGTCATCCCAATCTCCTCACCTTGGTAGATATAGGGAGTCCCTCTCATGAGATGAAGCAAGATTGCAAAGGCTTTAGCAGACTTCTCACGGTATTCTTGGTCATTTCCCCAGATAGAGACGATGCGAGGAAGGTCATGGTTGTTCCAGAAGAGGGAATTCCAGCCGTCCTCAACTCCCAGCTCTGTCTGCCATTTGTTGAAAATCTCTTTTAACTTCCCTACATTTAACTCTTTTTGGTAGTGCCACTTAGGTTGCCCTTCCTGATACTGAAGACAGATGTGTTCAAACTGGAAGACCATAGACAATTCTTGTCCCTTTGGATCCGAGTAGAGCTTAGCAATCTCTGGCGTTGCACCCCAGGTCTCTCCTACCGTCAAGAGATCTTTGTCACCAAAGGTGGCTTGGTTCATCTCCTTGAGATAGGGATGGAGCATAGGACCGTTATTGACTACCTTCTCATCAGGAATTTTCCCAATCATGTCAATAACATCCATACGGAAACCGCCAATGCCCTTATCAATCCAGAAGTTCATCATCTCATAGATTTTCTGGCGCAGTTTTTCATTTTCCCAGTTGAGATCAGGCTGTTTCTTACTGAAAAAGTGGAGATAGTATTGACCCGACTTTTCATCGTATTCCCAGGCGGATCCACTAAAGATAGACTCCAAATCATTGGGCTCATCCCGCCAGATATAGTAGTCTCGCTCAGGGCTATCAGGATTTTCACAAGCCTCAACAAACCAGGCGTGTTCATCCGAGGTATGATTGACTACCAAGTCCATGATAATTCGAATATCACGCTTCTTAGCTTCTGCGATGAGTTGCTCCATGTCCTCCATGGTTCCAAAAATAGCTGCAATCGCTTGATAATCAGCAATATCATAGCCATTATCATCCATCGGACTGTCATAAACAGGAGAAAGCCAAATCGCTGTGATTCCTAACTTAGCTAGATAGTCCAACTTACTAGTAATTCCTGGCAAATCACCAATCCCATCTCCGTTGCTATCCATAAAACTCTTTGGATAGACTTGATAGACTACGGCATTGTGCCACCATTTTTCTTGCATCTGTTTACCTCATTATTTTAATATTCTACAGTCTATGATAGCGCTTTTTAAAACTTAGTGCAAGCGTTTGCCTAATCTTTTTAATTTCTTTTTTGACTCCGTAGTTTCCTATCTTCCATTTTTTTATTATAATAGAGGTCAGAGGTAAAAAAATGAAAAAACAAGCTTTTAGTTCTGAACAATATTTGAATCTACAACGCGACCACATTTTGGAGCGCATTAACCAATTTGACGGCAAGCTTTACCTGGAGTTTGGTGGCAAAATGTTAGAAGATTTCCACGCTGCTCGTGTACTGCCTGGTTATGAGCCTGATAATAAAATCAAGCTCTTGCAAGAATTGAAAGAGCAGGTTGAGGTTGTGATTGCCATTAACGCTAGCAACATCGAACATTCTAAAGCGCGTGGCGACCTAGGCATTTCTTATGACCAAGAAGTTCTTCGTTTGATTGACAAATTCAATGAGCTGGGAATTTTTGTTGGCTCAGTTGTCATCACACAGTACGCTGGACAACCTGCTGCAGATGCCTTCCGCAACCAGTTAGATAAAAACGGGATTGATTCCTATCTTCATTATCCAATCAAAGGATACCCGACGGATATGGATCACATCATTTCTCCCGAAGGCATGGGGAAAAACGACTACATCAAAACCAGTCGCAACTTGATCGTCGTAACAGCTCCTGGACCTGGTTCTGGAAAATTGGCAACTTGTATGTCCAATATGTACCACGACCAACTTAATGGCATCAAGTCTGGTTACGCTAAGTTTGAAACCTTCCCAGTTTGGAATCTGCCCCTTCATCATCCAGTCAATTTGGCCTACGAGGCTGCAACCGCGGACCTTGATGATGTCAATATGATTGACCCCTTCCATCTCCAAACCTACGGAGAAACCACTGTCAACTACAACCGTGATATCGAAATCTTCCCAGTGCTCAAACGTATGTTGGAACGCATTCTCGGTGAATCTCCATACGCTTCACCAACAGACATGGGTGTCAACATGGTTGGCTTCGCTATTACAGATAATGAGGCTGCTATCGAAGCTTCAAAACAAGAAATCATCCGTCGCTACTATCAAACCGTTCTTGACTTTAAGGCTGAAAAAGTCGGAGAAACTGCTGTCAAGAAGATTGAACTTCTTATGAACGACCTCGGTATCACACCTGCAGACCGTAAGGTTGCTGTTACTGCACGCCAAAAAGCAGAAGAAACTGGTGGCCCTGCCCTAGCACTTGAATTGCCAAATGGGGAAATCGTAACTGGTAAAAACTCTGAACTCTTTGGTCCTACAGCTGCTTCCTTGATCAATGCCATCAAAAAATCAGCTAACATCGCTAAGGAAGTAAAATTAATCGAGCCTGAAGTCGTCAAGCCAATTCAAGGTCTTAAAATCAATCATCTAGGTAGCCGCAATCCTCGCCTCCACTCAAATGAAATTTTGATTGCACTTGCCATCACAGCTATGGAAAATCCTGATGCTGCGCGTGCCATGGAAGAACTTGGGAATCTCAAAGGAAGCGAAGCCCACTCAACCATCATCTTGACCGATGAAGACAAAAATGTCCTTCGCAAACTAGGCATCAACGTAACCTTTGATCCATACTACCAATACGATCGCTTGTATCGCAAATAAATAAACAAGGCTGGACAAAAACTCAATTCGAGATAAAAATCCAGTAAATCTTTACATAATAAAAAAATCAAACGCATAATATCAAGTCTTTTGGACACTTGGTATTATGCGTTTTTATGATTTTCCATTCTCATTTATTTCAATGAAATTGTCAACTCGACACAGGCTCCTACTTGGTCTGGATTGAGCAGGGTCAGACGACCACCGTGCAAGAGAGCTACTTGCTTAGAAAAGGCTAAGCCGATTCCATGATGGGGATTAGCTGAATTGCGGCTTTGGTCACTCTGATAAAAGAGGCGTTCCGCTCCCAGCAGCATCTCCTCTGAAAATGCAGGGCCATTGTTCCAGATAGCAAAAACCAACTGGTCCTGCTGCACTGATACCATCAGCTTCACTTCCTTTTGATTCTGGTCTGCATGTTCAAGCGCATTCAGTAAAATATTGAGCAAAGCTCGCTTGAGATAGTCCAAATGAATTGACAAAATCAGACTCAGCTCACAATCTTCTTGGAGGTAGAAACGATGGCTTTCCTGTTTGCTGAACAGTGCCCAATCATCCTGTAGATAAGCCAAAAAATCCCCTAAGGAAAGCTGAATGAACTGATTAGAATCAATCTGAAAAGTCTTAGCGTAATCAATCAAAGAGCCACAATACTCTTCCATCTTGTGACTAGCCTGCAAAATCTCAGCAGCATAGTCTGCCTGTGGATGGCCCAACTGCGCCAATTCCAAGAGCTCAGCGTTCCCTTTAATCACAGTTAGGGGCGTCTTCAAATCGTGCGATGTCGCTGATAGCTGTAAAATCAACTCCTGATTATGCTGCTGCTCTCTTTCTAGAAGATGAGCATTTTCTTGGTGGCTGCTCCGTAAATCGCTATAAACTTCTAGCATTTCCTCAATCCGAAAAAGCTGACTTTGATTTTCTTCTAAAAGCTTCTCGCTCTTTAGCATTTTTATTTCCCTGTTGATTTTTCGGAGCAATTTCAAAATATGATAAAAAGTAATCAGCAGCAAGCTCCCCGCCCAAAAGAACAAGGTGAAAAAAACGTGATCACTTCCTTGTGTAAATTCATAGCCTATAAGCACAAAAATCAAAACATGAAAAAATACGATTTTTAAACTGGTTGTCCAGACTAGGCTTTTGAAATTTCGGGTTCTAATTGCCATCTATAGCCTACTCCTCTCACTGTTGCGATTGCTTGCAGCCCTTCTTGTTTGCATTTTTGACGAATCTGATATACATACTCTGAGATGGAGCGAAGCTGTGTTTCTGAGCTTTCTGGGTAAAGCAAGGTATGCAGGCGTTCAGCTGAAAAGGTCTGCTTGGGATTGCTAGCTAGTAAATGCAGCAACTTAAACTCTCGCTCTGAAAATTTCAAGACTTTACCAAAACAAGCAACTTCATAGCGCTCTGGATAAAATTGACAAGAAGCAATTTCAGAATATCGCTCCTCCCGTCTTTCCTCCCGCCGAAGATGAGCTCTGACACGCGCCAGCAATTCTTTGGTCCCAAAAGGCTTGACAATATAGTCATCTGCTCCGCGAAAGAGCCCTGCCACCTTGTCCGCCTCTAACTCCTTAGCTGTCAGAAAGATGATTGGACATGAAAAATGAGGACGAATGTAGGAACACAGCTCAAAACCATTAACAGGCTCCATCATCACATCTAGCAGAATCAAATCATATCCTACAAAATCCGTCAATTCTAGCTCTTCTATCCGATCAAGCGTCGTCACGTCATAAGCATCGAGCTCTAGGACGTTTTTCACCAGCTTTAAAATGCTCCGGTCGTCATCAACCACCAAAATACGATACTGTCTCATGATTTCCATTATAGCATACCTCTAGCGAACATCTCGTTTCAAGGTCAAGAATATAGCAGAGCTCCAAATCAAAGCTAGCCAGAACAGCTGTATTCCCAACCCTGATAGATCTATTGAATGCTGAAGCCCTTCATACTCAAAAAGATTTAGCGTAGCCAGATCGGGCAGGTACTTTGCTTCTTTGATAAAAGTTGCCAATAAACGGCTAAGACCAATCAAGAGAGGAAATAGCACCGACACCGGCACAACCCAAGATTGAAAGAGCAAAGCGAGACCAGCAGCTAAAAGAGCCAGAAAAAGATTGCTGAGAAGACCAAAAGAGCTGTAATAGAGGAATTTCCCCAGTAAGGGCCAGCTAAAGTCTAGGTCAAATCGAGCCAGCATAACAAAGAAACAGCTGCCTATCATGACACTGTAGAGAACCAAGAGCAGAACGGCCAGAAAAAGGAATTTCCCAGCCAACCAAGCCTTTCTATTTGATACGGTTAGAAAATTCGTTCGCATCCCAGACTTGACAAACTCCTGGGCAAAATAGAGGGAAGTAAAGATGACGATGACAGGCTGCGCCAGATAGAGAGCATGCAAAGCTTCACTCAGAGCCTTTGTCTGGCCAACTGCTGTCTGATTGTAGTCAAGATTCATTAGAAAAAATGGAACGATTACCAGAGCCACCAAGGCTGCACCAAGAGCGAGATAGTAAGAACGGAACTTAATCCATTCACTTTTAAGCAGAGCTTTTATCATCAGTAGCGTCCTCCTAAATCCGTCTTCAAAAAGCGCAGAGAGGCCATGACGCCGATGATTAGCAACCATACGCTTAGTATCAAGAGTCCTTGCAAGGGATTGTTGGCATATTGGGAAGTCGGCGTTGCAACAAATAACTCTCCTGCGGGCTGTGGCAGATAAGCACCCCAACTCGTATGAGCTGCCAGGTAGTTTCCCAGATTATAGAGCTGGGGCACAAGAAAGAGTAAGGGAAGCAACATCGTCCGCCCAAGCAATCCCAATAAAAAGGACAAGAGACCTAGCAATGCAGTAGCTAGTGCCTTCCATAAAAGATGACTCCAAGCAGCTTGATTAAGTAAAATTGGATGTAGCCCTTCTTTTCCTAAAGCCAAGTGCATGACAATATAGCTCAAATAAATGGATAACAAGCTAATGATGAGTGAAAACAAACCAAAGGTCAATATTTTCCCCATAAATAGCTTCAAGCGGTTATTACAAGCCAATAGACTGGTTCGCAAGCTATGAGACTGAAATTCCGTTGCTCCCAAAATTCCAGCTAAGATGACTAAAACCATACCACCCATAGAAGCGCCATTAAGACCTAGATATTCAAGCGGATCAATAGCTTCTGCCAGACCGGGAACCGTCTCAGGGGTCGCATCTAAACCGATAGACAGATACTGACGTCCCTCTAGCCATGACACAACAGGTACCAATAACAGCATAAAGACCACACTTACCCTGAAAGCCTTGGTTGATTGGATTTTCAACCACTCTGAATGCAATAAAGACATCGTCTCTTTCATCTTAAACCTCCTCTGTTAAGTCGAAGAAGAGCTCTTCTAAACTATCTGTTCCTTGTAATACATCTTCTAGCGTTCCCTGTTCGATAATTTGCCCATGATGAATCAAGACTACATCATCTGTTACCATTTGTACCTCAGACAGGATATGAGAGGATAGAAGGACGGTTTTCCCAAAATCAGCCTGCTGGCGAATGAACCTTCTAAACCACTTAATCCCACTTGGATCCAGCCCATTAGTCGGCTCATCTAATATAAGAAACTGAGGATCACCCAGCAAAGCTGCTGCCAAACCCAAGCGTTGACCTTCCCCCAGAGACAGGCTTGACAAGAGGTCCTTCCTCTTATGAGCGATTCCAGTCATCTCCAAAACCTCATCGATCCGAGACTTGGAAATAGCATTACTCGCCGCAATAATTCTCAAGTGGTCATAGACCTTTCGATTTGGCAGACCGCCAATGCCATCAAAGGCTGCACCTACTGTTTTGAGAGGATAAATCATTGACTGATAGGTTTGTCCATCAAAAGTCGCAGTTCCTGCTGTCGCCCGATCTAAGCCCAAGAGAATCCTCAAGGTCGAGCTTTTTCCTGCACCATTATGTCCTAGAAAAGCCGTAATGCGACCACTCCTAGCTGTAAAAGAAATATCCTTTAAAATTTGCTTGTCTCCATATTTTTTAGAAACATGATCAATTTTTACAATATGTTCCATACTGAACTCCTTTATCTTTATTTTCTCCAGTATACCCAATCTAGTTCAGAATTAGTTCAGAGATTAAACAGAAATTTCAGAAAAAGTTGATCCACTTTTCAAAAGTCGCTCTAGCTTCATTAGAAAGAACTCAGTTTTTCTTTTCCTTTACTCCATTCTTTTTTTATAATTCTGAGGTTTATGTACGGAGACTTTATTATCCAAAAAGTCATTTATCAAACTCCATCAAGAGCAGGCTTTATGATATAATGAAAGAAGAAAACTGAAAGGATTTACCATGTCAAAAGAAGTTATTGTTGAAAGTTTTGAGCTTGACCACACTATCGTTAAAGCACCCTATGTTCGCTTGATTGGGGAAGAAACAGGGCCAAAGGGAGATGTCATCTCCAACTTTGATATTCGCTTGGTGCAACCAAATGAAGACTCTATCCCTACCGCTGGCCTTCACACTATCGAGCACCTCTTGGCCAAACTCATCCGTACCCGCATTGACGGCATGATTGACTGCTCACCCTTCGGTTGCCGTACTGGTTTCCATATGATTATGTGGGGACGTCACACCAGTGCTGAGATTGCCGCTGTTATCAAGGATTCGCTCAAGGAAATTGCTGAAACCACTACTTGGGAAGATGTCCCAGGGACAACCATCGAATCTTGTGGAAACTACAAGGACCACAGCCTCTTTTCTGCTAAAGAATGGGCAAAACTCATCTTGGAACAAGGAATCTCAGATGATGCCTTTGAGCGCCATATCATCTAAACACAAAAAGGAACCAGCTTTTTAGCTAGTTCCTTCTTTTTTTATTCTCAAAATCTTGAGTTAGGCTTTTTCACGAATGACCAAAACGCCATCTTCCATATCTGCTTCCAGATGTTTGGCATCTAGATGATCCAAGTGGAAATCTGTCACCTTATCACGAATTTGTTGTTCAACCACGCGACGGAGAGGACGAACACCCATAACTTCGTCATAACCTTCTTCTGTGATAAAGTCCTTAGCTGCTTGACTAACTTCCAAATCAATGTCTTTCTTAGCCAAAGTTTGGTTGACTTCCGCCAACATCAAGTCCACAATCTTAGAAAGGTCTTCCTTATTCAAGTGTGAGAACTCGATAACTGCGTTAAAGCGGTTAAGAAACTCTGGACGGAAGAATGGTTTCAAGCGATCCATCAATTCTGGTTTGTACGCATCTTCTGTCAAGTTGGCTTCATAGCCAAATCCAGCATTTGATGTTGCTATAATGACCGTGTTCTTAAAGTTCACTGTATTTCCTTGACCATCAGTCAAACGACCATCATCCAAGACTTGGAGGAGAAGGGTGATTACTTGAGGATCAGCCTTTTCAATCTCGTCCAAAAGAATGATAGAGTATGGATTGCGACGAACACGTTCTGTCAAGGTATTGCTATTGTCATCATAACCCACATAACCTGCTGTTGTACCGATCAATTTAGAAACGGCTGTGCGGTCACTATATTCGGACATATCCAAGCGGATGATCGCATCCTTGGTTCCAAACATATCGAGCGCCAATTGCTTAGCAAGTTCTGTTTTACCAACCCCAGTTGGACCTACAAAGAGGAAGCTACCGATTGGGCGATTGCCTTCATCAAAACCAGCACGGTTACGACGGATAGCACGAGCTACCGCTTCTACCGCCTTATCTTGACCGATTACCTTGTGTTCCAAGCGATGAGCCATATCTTTCAAACGTTCGATGTCTGATGCTCCCATTTGTGATACTGGGATACCTGTCATTCGTTCCACAGATTCAGCCACATCGTTGATGCTTGCAGTCACTTTCATGTCTTCTGTGTGGTTTTCGACTTTTTTCTCTAATTCAGCAATACGTGTCTTGGCATTAAGAGCTGCTTCAAAATCTTCTGCCTCAACAGCTTTTTCTTGCTTGTCTTTTTCTGCCTCAATTTCCCGTTCAACAGCATGAACATCTGTTACAGGATGTTGAGCCGCCAAGTGAGCCGCCGTTACATCGACAAGGTCAATAGCCTTATCAGGCAAGCTACGTTGAGGAATATATTGGATGGAATAATCCACTGCTGCTTTCAAGACTTCATCTGGCAAGATAACATTGTGGTGTTGTTGATAAAGATCACGAATTCCTTGAAGGATTTTAAAAGTATCCTCTGCTGAAGGAGCATTGACCTTGACTTCGTTGAAACGACGAGCAAGAGCCGCATTCTTCAAAATCGTGTTACGGTATTCGTCCTGAGTTGTTGCCCCAATAACGGTCAACTCACCACGGGAGAGAGCTGGCTTGAGAATGTCTGCAAGACCTTTAGATCCACTGTCTCCACCAGTGCTACCAGCACCGAGGATTTGGTGAATTTCATCAAAGAAGAGGATAATATTCCCTGCTTCTTTCACTTCGTTGACTAGATTTTGCACATTTTCTTCAAAGCTACCACGGTATTGAGTACCAGCCTCGAGACCTGAGATATCAATGGAAATGATTTCCTTGTTCTTGATAGCAGCTGGAACATCTCCGTTCACAATGGCTTGCGCTAGACCTTCGACAACTGCTGTCTTACCAACACCTGCATCTCCAACCAGAACAGGATTGTTTTTGGTACGACGTGAGAGGATTTCAGATGTTTCTTGAATTTCCTTGTTTCGTCCGATAACAGGATCCAACTTGCCCTCACGAGCTTCCGCTGTCAAGTTACGACCTAGTTTAGCAAGGACACCGTCTTGTTTCATACCTGAAGCGTGTTGTTGCATTTGCGCATCAGATTCTGCATTTCCTGGTAATTGCCCCGTTGCACGATAATGAGCAAATTCCTCAGGTGTCACTTCACGTCCATTAATCAAGTAACGACGGTTTTCAGAGCTGTATCCTCGCATACCACCCATCAATTGGTTAAATAAATCATCCATGTTGTTAAAGTTATTAAAGTTGTTGTTCATATTTTTTACCTCGTTTAATATTGATTATTCGCGATCTCTGACATTGACTATCTTTGACCTTTGTTTTAAAAATTTTAGACTAGCTAACTAGCTACCCTACGTATAATTTCTGTTTTTTCTTCCTTAAATGAGCCTTTTATCATCTTCTTTTCAAAGTCTGTTAGATTCAACATAGGCCTCACCCCTTTCTAGGGTATCTATCGTACATTTTCAAGCAATAAAATCATTAAAAATGAAGTTTTCTAAGGAATTCATTTTCCTTATGTTTCTACTATATCACATTGGTCAGTAAAAATCAATAACTTTTTGACCAAATTTGACTATTTTTTAAAAAATTTTTTTGAAGTCTTGAATAGATAATGTAAGTACACAAAAAAGCCAGTCCTATAGACTAGCTTTCTTTCCATTCTAATTGAATCTTAGCTCAATGCGTCATCCATTGAAAGAACTTCGTGGAAGACACGTTGTGTCAATTCAATTTTTTGTTCTGGAGTGAGGTATTTAGTGTTTACACAGTATCCAGAGATACGTACGATAACGTCTTCACCTGACATGATCTTTTCGTAAACATCGTTCAAGTCCATAACGTTCAAGTTAACGTGTTGTCCACCATTTTCGAAGTAACCATCAAGGATCGTTACCAAGTTATCAACTTGTTCGTCACGAGTCTTACCAAGAGCACGTGGAGAAACTTGAGTTGTCAATGAGATACCATCAGCTGCGTAACCAAAGTCAAGGCTAGCAAGTGAGTTCAAGTTTTGCAACCATCCACCTTTAGCTTTGTTTGATGGGTTAGCACCTGGTGAGAAGAATTCAAGTTTAGACAAGTTCACAGAACCATCTTCGTTGAGGTATACACCTTTGTGGACTGGTGAGTTACCAGTTTGTTTAGAGTAAGCAACGTTAGATGTGATTGTCAAAAGTGATACAGTAGCTTCTGCGTCTTTGTATAGTTTGTGGCTACGTAGACGAGTTGTGTAAGCTTCGATCAACCATTCTGCCAATTCGTTTGAACGTGGGTCATCTTCACCCCAACGTGGGTATTCACCAATTGTTTCGTAATCGTAGATGTAGCCATCTTCATCACGGATTGGTTTAACAGTGGCGTATTTAATAGCTGACAATGTATCAACAGTGTTAGCAAATCCACAGATACCGAATCCCATGTTGGCACGCTGTTTAGTTGGCAAGAAGGCCATTTGAACAGCTTCGTAGTTGTACTTGTCAGTCATGTAGTGGATGATGTTCAAAGCATCTACGTAAGTGTCAGTCAACCAATCAAGAGATTTTTCGAAGTTCGCTTTAACTGATTCGAATTCAAGAACTTCGTCACGGATAGGATCGATGTCAAATACTTTGTAGTCTTTGTGAACATCGTCGTAACCACCGTTCAAACCAGTAAGAAGCGCTTTAAGAACGTTTACACGAGCACCGAAGTACTGGATGTTGTGGCGTTGATCTTCGTTTTCTGGGTCAAGTGGTGACACACAGCATGAGATACAGCTCATTTCTCCGTATCCGTCTTTAGCCATTGTTGTTACACCTTCGTATTGGATAGAAGAGTGTTTGTGGCTCATATGCATACAGTAGCGACGGAAGTTGTATGGCAATTTGTCAGTCCAAAGAACTGTCAAGTTTGGCTCTGGAGAGTTACCGATGTTGTCAAGGGTGTTCAAGAAACGGTAGTCCATCTTAGTAACACGGTGACGACCGTCGTTACCCATACCAGCCATAGAAGTTGTGATGAAGGTTGGGTCACCTGAGTACAATTGGTCGTAAGCTTTTGTACGAGCAAATTTAACTGTACGAAGTTTCATAACGAAATCATCAACGAACTCTTGGATTTCTGATTCAGTAAATGTACCACGAGCAAGGTCACGCTCTGCAAAGATATCAAGTACGATTGGCACACGTCCTAGAGATGTAGCAGCACCGTTGATAACACGGCAGACAGCCATGAAGGCGATGTTAACCCATTGGATGGCTTCTTTCGTGTTCATCGCTGGTTTGCGGACATCAACTCCGTAAAGGTCACCCAAGCGAACAACTTGTTGCAATGCTTGGTATTGAAGGTTTACTTCTTCACGAAGACGGATTGTTTCTTCATCAATTTCTTTGATCGCATTCCAGTCGTTTACCTTTTCTTGCATCAAGTAGTCTGCACCGTAAAGAGCAAGACGTGCGTAAACACCGATGATACGTCCACGTGAGTAGGCATCTGGAAGACCAGTTACAGTGTGAGCGTGACGAGCGCGACGAATGTTTGAAGTGTATGCACGGAAGATACCATCGTTAACTGTTGTTACGTATTTAGTGAAGATTTCGTGAACAGCTGGATCTGGTTCGTATCCATTTTCTTTCAAAGTAGTTTCAGCCATACGGATACCACCTTTTGGCATGAAGTTCAATTTGAAGAGTTCATCGTTTTGGATACCAAAAATCACTTCGTTTTCTTTGTCGATAAATCCAGCAGGAATATCAGCAATAGATGTTGGACGAGTGTCCATTGGGAAACGAGTTTCTTCGTAGTGTGCTTTTGTTTCTTCTACGATTTTTTTGATGTGAAGTGAACGTTCTGTTGGTCCAGCAAGGAAACTTTCATCTCCATCGTAAGGTGTGTAGTTAGCTTGAACAAAGCGAGAAATACTTGCTTTTTCTTTCCAATCTACGCCTTTGAAGCCTTCCCAAGCTTTATCAAAAATGTCTTGTGCTTCAACAACTGTCTTAACAACCATGTTAATGTCCTCTTTTTTCTAGTAACAGTCATCTGTTACATTCTTGAGACAAGTATACCATACAGTAACCGATTTCAACAAGAGAAAACCGGCATTTTAGACGCTTTCTTTTATAATACAGTCTCTTTTATGCTCTTATCTGTATTATATTTTTGAAAGTCAGATTGAACTTTCCCATTTTTTCAGAAAAAAGGGTATAATAAATAGAAAATGACACTAGAAAGGGTTAATAATGCTCATATTTCCATTGATAAATGATCTGTCCAGAAAAATCATCCATATTGACATGGATGCCTTTTTTGCTGCAGTGGAAATAAGAGATAATCCCAAGTTAAAGGGCAAACCTGTCATTATCGGAAGCGACCCCAGACAAACTGGTGGGCGTGGTGTCGTTTCTACCTGTAGCTATGAGGCACGAGCTTTTGGTGTTCATTCAGCCATGAGTTCTAAAGAAGCTTATGAGCGCTGTCCCCAAGCTGTCTTTATCTCTGGAAATTATGAAAAGTATAAGACTGTGGGACTTGAGATTCGAGCTATTTTTAAACGCTACACTGATTTGATTGAACCTATGAGTATCGACGAGGCATACTTAGATGTGACGGAAAATAAACTCGGTATCAAGTCAGCCGTCAAAATAGCTCGTCTCATCCAAGAGGATATCTGGCAGGAACTACACCTGACTGCTTCTGCAGGCGTTTCTTATAACAAATTCTTAGCTAAAATGGCTAGTGACTATCGAAAACCGCATGGTTTAACAGTTATCCTCCCAGATCAGGCTGAGGATTTTCTCAAACAAATGGACATTGCTAAATTCCATGGTGTGGGCAAAAAAACAGTTGAACGTCTTCATGAAATGGGCATTTATACTGGTGCAGACTTATTGGATGTCTCAGAAGTCACTTTAATCGATCGGTTCGGCAGACTCGGTTTTGACCTTTATCGAAAGGCAAGAGGTATTCATAACTCACCGGTCAAACCCGACCGCATTCGTAAGTCCATTGGCAAGGAAAAAACCTATGGAAAAATCCTACAAGTAGAAGAAGACATCAAAAAAGAGCTGACTCTTCTCTCCGAAAAGGTAGCTCACAATCTCAGCAAGCAGGACAAAGCTGGAAAAATCATTATCCTCAAAATACGATACGCTGACTTCTCCACTCTGACTAGACGAAAAAGCCTCCCACAAGCAACACAGGACGTTAGTCAGATTTCTCAAACTGCCCTTCAACTCTACGAAGAACTAGCTGACAAAGAAAAAGGTATCCGTTTACTAGGAATTACAGTGACAGGATTTTAAAAAGCTTGAAGGAATCTTCCTTCAAGCTTTTTCTTATACAAATAAACGCACAAAACTATAGAGCAACAAGACACTACCGAGTACAATACGGTATTTACCAAAGAGTGTAAAGTCGTGCTTCTTCACATAGCTGGTCAAGAAACGAATGGCAACCATGCTGACCGCAAAGGCAACACCCATAGCAACCAAGAGCAAGAACAGTTGTCCAAAACTCAAGAGTTGACCTGCTTTGATAAATTTGAAAATCTTTAAAGCACTAGCTCCGAACATAACAGGAATTCCGAGATAGAAGGTAAACTCTGTTACGACAGAGCGGCTCGTTCCATTCAACAAACCACCAACAATCGTCGCACCTGAACGGCTCGTTCCCGGGAAGAGAGCGAGGACTTGGAAGAGCCCAATGTAAAGGGCTGTTTTATAAGGCAACTTGTCTAAATCTGTTACTGTTGGTTCAATGGCTTGCGCCTTATTTCGTTTTTCAAGATAGATAAAGGCAACACCATAGATAATCAACATGATCGCAACTGAAACCATGTTATGGAAGTTAGCATCAAACCAATCATCTAATTTAAAGACCAATAGCAAAGGCAAGGTTGCAACCAAGACTTTTGACCACAATTGCCAAGTTCTACGAACTTCGACCTTAGTTTTACCAGGTTTGAAGGGGTTAAGCTTGTTAAAGTAAATGACCATAACTGCTAAAATGGCACCAAGCTGGATGACAACATTAAACATGGACATGAAGGCTTCATTTTGGTCCTTGTATTGTACAAATTCTTCAACCAAGATCAAGTGGCCAGTACTTGAAATGGGCAACCATTCTGTAATTCCTTCAACAATCCCAAAAAAGATTGACTTCAAAATTTCAATAAAATACATACATTACTCCTTTTTCTGTCCTCTATTATAACATAATTTCAGATGTTGCGATAGATTTTTTAGAAGGCGCCGATGCTACCACCGCCTCCGCCTCCTGAAAATCCTCCACCTGAACTTCCACTTCCAGAAGATACAGAGTAATTGCTAGCTGTATTTGCGACAGCAGTATATTGCTTGATTTGTGCAGTTGAGGTGTAGAACTGTGAGTGCCAACCATAGGCTACATAAAGATTCAAATCTGGATTTTCAAGCTGAATATGGCGAACTTTCATTAACTTGCTCACCTTCTTAGCATAACCAAAGAGAGTCGCATAGACCAATAGACGGTTCCAAAGAATGATGCTCTCTAGCTCGGCCTGATCCAGATGAGCGATGTCGCGAAGCATATTTTCAAAACTCGTCCAGAGATAGAAGATTTCTGCTCCTTCCTCTGTTAGAACTCCATCGCGATAGGCTCCTCGCGTGGCAAGATAAACCCAGAAACTAGCCCCTAATCCTGTCAATCCTAAGAGTAGAAATGGGATTGAAAAGAAGCCATGTGTTTTCCAGCTATAGTAAAAGAAAAGCAGTCCGCCTAGAGCTGTTATGGCTGAACAGACCCGCATCCCAAGAGCAAGGCGACGTTCCTCACTTGTCAAGAGACGATAGTAGCTTGGGATACGAAGTACATGGACCTTATCCTTGACACAGGACTGAATGCGTTGAAGTCTTCCTTCAAAGGAGCGTTTGAGGCGCGAGCCTGTTTCTCGGATTTGTTTTTCATCTGACTCTTTGGCACCACGGTAAAGGGAAGATGAAACTTGGTAATCAGGGAAGAGCTCTGAAATAGCCAATTCTTTCTTATTTGACAAAGTCATGCGCAGGCATTCCTTCTCAAAATTTGATAAGCCTTTTTCACTGATAATTCGTAGATAAGGTTCCTCATCCCCTTGGAAAATAGATAAATGACCTCGATCTACTAAATCCAACAAGGTTGCCTGAATCAAACGTTCAAAAGTAAATTTACCAAACCCTGATTTGTTTAGAGGATTGACTTCCTCTAAGGAACTTGAATACACTGCTTCTGCTAAAACCATTGGAGGCAAATCCATCGGTGGTTCGTAGAGTCGATGATCTTTTGGAAAGACCTTTTTAATGCTTGTACTCTGACGAAACATCCTATAGAAGATAGGAACTAGAAGTAAGAGACTCATAAAAATGACGGGAAATACCCATTTCATCAAAATCTCACTTTGCGCTTTTTCTGTTGCTATATTGCTTTCAATCCGGTTAAAATCGGTTAAACGTTCTTCCTCTAATCCTTGATCTGGAGCTCCTGCAAAAGCACTTCTAGGCCAGTATGCGTGTAATTCGATCTGTCGCTTTCTAGGAAGGTCTTTCATTTTGACATGATAGAGATTATTTACTTTTTCAACACTCGAGTCCCTTAGGAGTTGCCCTGCATGAAAATAGAGTTTCTCTGCTGGAGTATCAGAGCTGACCTTAAACTCAATCTCTTTGATGTCTCCAGTACTATCTGTCAAGGGTTGCCAATTTAGCTCTGCGATATCCTTATATAAGAAGAGAAGGTTTGTTAGTTTCCAGGTAACCGTTACCCGAACAGTATCTCCGGCATATCCAGCATTGTAAATTTTTACCTTGTAGCCGTCCTCTTCCTCCATAGTATAGAAGGAAACATTTTGAACAATTCTTCCATTTTTAGAGACCTGAACGGTCGGGTCGGGATCAATGTCAAATCCTTCTGGCATTTTCCCAGCTTTCCCGAGTCCAACTAACTGACCATTATAATCATCTCCAAAGCGGTAGGTAATTGTTTCCTTAAAAATTGCACTATTATCTGCATGAATATTCAAATCACCCTGATAGGATAAGATATCAAAGTCTACTGCAAAAACCAGGCTCGGTATAAATAATAAATAAGTAAATACCAAAGCCAACAGCCATCTTTTTTTCATAATCGGTTCCCTTTCAATCTTTTTACCATTATATCATTTTTTATAAGTAAAGGCTTACTTGTATTGAAAATCTCACTATTTTTAGATACAATAGAGAGAGTCATTTTTAGACTAGAAATAGGAGAAAACATGAAAAAATTATGCTTATCTATCCTTGCTAGCCTAGCCCTTACCTTAGGACTAGTTAGCCAAGTCCAAGCCGACGAATATTTACGCATCGGGATGGAGGCAGCTTACGCTCCCTTCAACTGGACTCAAGACGACGATAGTAACGGCGCCGTCAAAATCGACGGTACCAACCAATATGCCAACGGCTACGATGTTCAAATTGCTAAAAAGATTGCCAAAGACCTTGGCAAGGAACCTTTGGTTGTGAAAACCAAATGGGAAGGACTTGTTCCTGCCCTTACTTCTGGCAAAATCGATATGATCATTGCCGGTATGAGCCCAACCGCTGAACGCAAACAAGAAATTGCTTTTTCAAGCAGTTACTATACTAGCGAACCGGTTCTATTGGTCAAAAAGGACTCTGCCTATGCGAATGCCAACTCTTTGGAGGATTTCAGCGGAGCAAAAATCACGTCTCAACAAGGTGTTTATCTTTATGACCTGATTTCCCAAATTCCAGGTGCCAAAAAAGAAACTGCTATGGGTGACTTCGCTCAGATGCGTCAAGCTTTGGAGGCCGGTGTTATTGATGCCTATGTTTCTGAACGACCTGAAGCAATGACCGCTGAGTCTGCTAACGCTAAGTTCAAAATGATCCAACCTCAACCAGGTTTCAAAACTGGCGAAGAAGATACAGCTATTGCCATTGGACTTCGTAAAGATGACAGCCGCATCAGCCAAATCAATGCCAGCATCGAAACCATCTCTAAGGATGAACAAGTAGCCCTCATGGATCGTATGATCAAAGAGCAACCTGTGGAGTCTACAACAACAGAGGAAGAAAGTAGTTTCTTTAGTCAAGTCGCTAAGATACTTTCTGAAAACTGGCAACAACTCTTGCGTGGTGCTGGTATCACACTCTTAATCTCCATTATCGGAACCATCACAGGTCTCCTTATCGGACTAGCGATTGGGGTCTTCCGTACCGCTCCACTATCTGAGAACAAGGCAATGTACGCCCTACAGAAACTAGTCGGTTGGATTCTCAATGTCTATATCGAGATCTTCCGTGGTACACCGATGATTGTTCAATCCATGGTTATCTACTATGGAACTGCCCAAGCTTTTGGTATCAACCTTGACCGCACACTAGCTGCTATCTTCATCGTCTCAATCAATACGGGTGCCTACATGACAGAGATCGTCCGTGGTGGTATCCTAGCAGTTGACAAGGGACAATTTGAAGCCGCAACTGCTCTTGGTATGACCCACAATCAAACCATGCGTAAGATTGTCCTTCCTCAGGTTGTCCGTAATATTCTACCTGCTACTGGTAATGAGTTTGTCATCAATATCAAAGATACCTCTGTATTGAACGTTATTTCAGTTGTTGAGCTTTATTTCTCAGGAAATACTGTAGCAACACAAACCTATCAATACTTCCAGACCTTTACCATCATCGCCGTGATTTACTTTGTCCTCACCTTTACTGTGACCCGTATCCTACGCTTCATCGAACGTCGTATGGATATGGATACTTACACTACAGGTGCTAACCAAATGCAAACGGAGGATTTGAAAAAATGACACAACCAATCCTTGAAATCAAACACCTCAAAAAATCCTATGGGCAAAACGAAGTGCTAAAAGATATTTCTCTCACCGTCCATAAAGGAGAGGTTATTTCCATCATCGGGAGCTCAGGAAGCGGAAAATCAACCTTCCTTCGTTCGATTAATTTACTAGAAACTCCTACAGAGGGAGAGATTCTCTATCAAGGAGAAAACGTCTTAGAAAAAGGCTATAACCTCACCCATTATCGTGAAAAGCTCGGTATGGTTTTCCAATCTTTCAATCTCTTTGAAAATCTGAATGTCCTTGAAAATACGATTGTTGCCCAAACGACTGTACTCAAACGCGACCACTCTGAAGCTGAAAAAATTGCCAAAGAAAATCTCGAAAAAGTTGGCATGGGAGAACGCTACTGGCAAGCCAAGCCTAAACAACTCTCAGGTGGTCAGAAACAACGCGTGGCTATCGCCCGCGCTCTCTCCATGAATCCTGATGCCATTCTCTTCGACGAACCAACATCTGCTCTTGACCCTGAAATGGTTGGAGAAGTCCTCAAAATTATGCAGGATTTGGCTCAAGAAGGCTTGACCATGATCGTCGTAACCCACGAAATGGAATTCGCTCGCGATGTCTCGCACCGTGTCATCTTTATGGATAAGGGTGTCATTGCTGAAGAAGGCAAACCAGAAGAACTCTTCACGAACCCTAAAGAAGAACGAACAAAAGAATTTCTTCAACGTTATCTCAGCTAATAAACAAAGACTGCATTCTTTATGCAGTCTTTTTAATTTGTAATTGTAAAGAAAAGGCAGACTCGATTCAGGAATCTGCCTGTGACCACAGTTTAATCTTCAAATTTTTCATGATTTTTTTCATAGAAATCGATTAAACCAAGAGCTGTTTCAAATGAAATATTTTTAACTTTTGCGCGTCCTTGTGCTAGAGCAATGATAGACATTTCACGCGCATTCGTTTCTTTAGAGATACGGTAGCCTGTGATTTTCTTATCACGAACCCAGCCAACAACTGCTTCTACTTTTTCAAAGTTCGACTTAGCCATGTTCTTCTCCTAAATTATTCTTTACAATACTTAATTGTATACGTTTTTATTTCATTTGTCAATAAAAAAACATATATTCGTCGTAACTATATTATTCTGCATATTTTTATTTGGCTTTTAAAGCCGATAATATATGAGTTCTTATGTCCTCGACTCCATTAGGATTTGCTGGTAGGAAGATTGTATTATTACCCTCTTTATCTGCAAAATTATTCAACGTATCTAAATACTGGTTCGTTAATAGGATAGACATGATTTGTTCTTCAGTTAGCTCAACATTGGCTCCTTTTAACTCTTGGATAGAATCAGCTAGTC
Source organism: Streptococcus oralis (assembly GCF_001579525.1). Classification (GTDB taxonomy): domain Bacteria; phylum Bacillota; class Bacilli; order Lactobacillales; family Streptococcaceae; genus Streptococcus; species Streptococcus oralis_M. The sequence goes on from NZ_LQZC01000011.1 coordinate 89,275, forward strand.
CGTCAACAATTGCTTTACGCTGCTCTGCAATCCCTACACCATGTAGGCGATCTTTTTCTGCTTCTGCTTCTGCTGCGGTCACGATTTTAATCTTATCTGCTTCAGCAAGTTCTTGCGCCGCAACTCTCTTACGTTGAGCCGCGTTAATTTCATTCATTGATTGTTTTACTTCAGCATCAGGTTCAACCTTAGTAATCAGCGTTTTGACAATGATATACCCATACGTAGACATTTCTTCAGCCACTTGTTTTTGAACTTCTAAGGCGATTTCATCCTTCTTCTCAAACAACTCATCTAGGGTTAGCTTTGGTACAGATGAACGCAAAGCATCTTCAATATAGGATTTAATTTGGGCTTCTGGACGCATCAATTTATAATAAGCATCTGTGACATTGTTTTCATTCACTCGATACTGAGTTGCCACATTCATCGTTACAAATACATTATCTTGCGTCTTTGTCTCTACAACAATCTCACTTTGCAACAAGCGTAGTTGAACTCTTGCCGCAATCCTATCAATTCCAAAAGGAGCTCGTAAATGAATACCACTATTGCTCAACTTTTGGTATTTCCCAAAACGTTCTATGATAGCGACAGATTGTTGTCGAACCACATACACAGAACTAACCATGATCACTGATGCAATCACCACTAAAAACAATAAAACAAGTAAAATTTGTAAAACCATGGGAATCTCCCCCTTTCATCACCCTCATTATAACACCATCATTACCATTACGCAAATAATATGATAAGAATTTTATTTTAGCTTAAACTAGCATATTATACAACGTTTCGTTCCCATTCAAATTAATATAAGATGGGTCAAACTTTTCCATTCGATGAATCAATCCAGCATAATCATGCTTATTGGCAAGGGCTACCCCAATCAATACAGGGCCTGTCCCCTTGCTTGCTCGTTTGATGTATTCAAAACGAGTGATGTCATCATTTGGCCCCAAAATGTCATTTACAAACTCTCGGAGAGCTCCTGGACGTTGTGGGAAATTCACTACAAAGTAATGCTTGATTCCATCGTAAATCAAGGCACGTTCTTCCATCTCTGGCATGCGGTTGATATCGTTATTTCCTCCAGAAATAATACAACAAATCGTCTTGCCTTTGATATAGTCTGATAAAACTTCCAAGGCTGCAACACTAGCAGCCCCTGCTGGTTCCGCTACAATTCCTTGCTTGGAATAAAGATCAATCAAGGTTTCAGAAATCAATCCCTCGTCCACCCCAATCAGCGTTTCAACATTCTTACGGGTCGCTTCGTAGGTCAACTGTCCAACTTTCTGTACAGCTATCCCATCAGCAAACTTATCAATTTCTTTGAGTTTAACTGGTCCCCCAGCCTCAAAGGCAGCTTTCATAGAGCGGGCTCCATTAGCTTCTACCCCAATCACTTCAATGGTCGGGTTGGTTTCCTTAATATAAGTAGAAACACCGGCAATCAATCCGCCACCACCTACTGGTACAAGTACTGTATCAAAATCAATAGACTCTTTACGGGCTTCTTCAAGAATCTCATAGGCTACAGTCCCTTGACCAGCCTGAACATGCGCATCATCAAAAGGATCGATGAAGGTGCGGTTTTCTGTTAATGTAAATTCTTGTGCTGCCTTAGCAGAAGCATCAAAGGTATCCCCAACCAACTTGATTGTCACAAACTCTCCACCGAAAAAGCGAACCTGCCCAATCTTTTGTTGCGGTGTTGTGATGGGCATAAAGATCGTTGCAGGAATCTTCATCTCATTACAAGTATAGGCGACACCTTGGGCATGATTTCCCGCAGAGGCACAGACTACACCACGCTCGCGTTCTTCTTTTGATAGTTGAGAAATGGCATAATAGGCTCCACGAATTTTAAAAGAGCGAACTCGTTGCGCATTCTCCTTTTTGAGATAAATCTTTGCTTGGTATTTTTCTGATAAATAATGATCATATTCTAGTGGTGTATCAACTACTACACCACTCAAAACTTTGTGGGCTTTCACCACATCTTTTGCACTTAGCATTGTCTCCTCCTCAAATACTTTTCAAGATAAAAAACGAGTTAGGTACCCCCAACTCGCCTTCTGTCTTTCTTTACAAGAATTAATTGTAGATTTTGAATGCGTCGTCGTCGTTTTTACCAACGAAAGGCATTGCTTTACGCAATTCTGCACCAACTTTTTCAATTTCAAGGTTAGCTGCTTGTTCACGGTAAGCAGTTAATTTTGGACGACCAGCCTTGTAGTCATTCACAAAGTCATTTGCAAATTTACCATTTTGGATATCTGCCAAAACAGCTTTCATGTTTTCTTTCACTTGCTCAGTAATCACACGTGGACCTGATACATAGTCACCGTATTCAGCAGTGTTTGAAATAGATTGACGCATTTTCTTGAATCCACCTTCATAAATCAAGTCAACGATCAATTTCATTTCATGAAGAACTTCAAAGTAAGCCAATTCTGGGGCATAGCCTGCTTCTGTCAAGACTTCAAAACCTGCTTCGATAAGGGCAGTCAAACCACCACAAAGTACAGCTTGTTCACCAAACAAATCTTCTTCAGTTTCTTCTTTGTAAGTTGTTTCAAGCAAACCAACACGAGCTGCCCCAACACCTTTACACCAGTCCATAGCAATGTTTTTAGCATTTCCTGTTGCATCTTGGTAAACTGCGTAAAGAGCTGGTACACCAAATCCTTCTTCGTAAGTACGACGTACCAAGTGTCCTGGTCCTTTAGGAGCACACATGAAGACATCTACATCTGCAGGAACTTTGATAAATTCAAAGTGGATATTGAAACCATGAGCAAATCCAACTGCATTTCCAGCTTCCAAGTTTGGAGCGATTTCTGCTTCGTACAATTCTTGTTGGATTTCGTCTGGTGCCAAGATCATGATAACGTCAGCCAATTTAGTTGCTTCTGCTACTGTGTAAGTGTCAAATCCATCTTCTTTTGCTTTGTCAAAAGATTTACCTGGACGCACACCGATGATGACATCACGACCTGAGTCACGCAAGTTTTGCGCATGCGCATGTCCTTGTGAACCATAACCGATTACGGCGATTTTTTTACCATCAAGCGCTGCTACTTTAACATCTTTTTCGTATTCCATTTGAACTGCCATAGTTTTTCTCTCTTTTCTATTTTTATTGCCTTATAGGCTGGTTTAACAAATTTATGCTGGATTTTATACTAAGAGTATTAGTCGCGGGTAAATCCAGTTGCACCCGTACGAGCGATATTTTTAATACCATATGGTCGAATCACTCGCAATAAAGCTTCACTCTTTTCAGCATTTCCTGTCATCTGGATGGTGATTGAGCTTGGAGCCACATCTACTACCGTTGCACGGAAAGGTTGGATAATGGCCAAGATTTCTGCACGCTTTTCAGCAGGAGCAGATACCTTCACCAAGATAACTTCTCTTTCCAAGTGTGGTTTATCTGTGATATCTCGAATGCGAATCACATCAATCTGACGATTGAGCTGTTTAATGATTTGCTCTACTTCATCATGAGAAGCCACATCAATAATGATGGTGATGCGAGATACATTGGGGTTCTCTGTCGCACCAACTGAGATACTCTCAATATTGACTTGACGACGAGAAAGGACACCTGTAAAACGATTCAAAACTCCTGAACGGTTTTGCAATCTAGCTGTTAACATTCTACGCATGGAACTTCACCCCCAACATCTCATGATTACTCTTACCAGCTGGTACCATCGGTAAGACCTGTTCCTTACGAGAAATATCCACCTCGATAAACATGGGCACATCCTCTAGAATGACTTCTAGATCCTTCTCTATCGTCTCTGGATTATCAAATTTATAGTTTTTGATGCCGTAAGCCTGTGCCATCAGCTGGAAGTCAGGAAGTGTATCAAAGACTGACTCGGAAGTTCTACCCTCATAGAAGGATTCCTGCCACTGGCGCACCATTCCTAGTGAATGATTGTTTAGCATGATAACTTTAATCGGAATCTTATAGATATTGAGAATAGCCATCTCTTGGTTTGTCATTTGATAGCCACCATCACCAACAAAAAGGATAACTTCTTTTTCTGGATTGGCAATCTTGGCTCCGATAGCTGCAGGAACTCCGAACCCCATGGTACCCAAACCACCTGAAGTGACTAACTGACGCTCATTTTGGTAAGGATAATACTGAGCTGTCCACATTTGGTGTTGCCCTACGTCTGTGACAACAATGGCATCTCCATTCGTCAACTCACCGATGCGTTCAATAACGGCCTGAGGTTGAACCACACGTTCTTTCTTATCATAAGAACGAACTCGATTCTTGTCCTTGGTAACTTTTTCAATCCACTTTTCAGTATTGTTATGAACAGTTGGTTCTGCCAGTAGCATCTGCAAGGCTTTCTTAGCATCCCCCACTACAGGAATATCTGCACTGATAATCTTACCAATCTCAGCTGGGTCAACATCGATATGGGCAACCTTGGCATTTTTAGCGAAGGTCTTAGGGTTCCCAGTCAAGCGGTCATCGAAACGGCAACCAATACTAATCATAAAGTCCGCTTCCGTCATTGCAATGTTGGCTGCGAAAGAACCGTGCATGCCTCCCATCCCTAGGAAGAGCGGATGACTCGTTGCAATGGTTCCTTGCCCCAAAAGACTAGTGACTACTGGAATTTGGTAACGTTCAGCAAATTCATTGAGCTCCTTAGAAGCTTCCGCATAGCTGATACCACCGCCTGCTAACAAAACAGGTTTCTTGGCTTTTGACAATTGCTTCAAGATTTTCTTGATTTGCATGTCATTTGGATCAAGTGTTGGTTGGTAACTTGGTAAATTCACCTCTGGTGAATAGATGAAATCTGTTTCTAGAGCTGATACATCCTTGGGTAAGTCAATCACAACTGGACCTGGACGACCAGTCGTTGCAATATGAACAGCTTCCGTAATGATACGGGGAATATCTGCTGTCTCACGAACTTGGTAATTGTATTTAGTAATGGGCATGGTAATACCCACGATGTCCGCCTCCTGAAAAGCATCTTTCCCAATTCCAGCTCGCGCAACCTGACCTGTAAAGACCAAAAGGGGAACGCTATCGCTCATGGCATCTGCAATCCCTGTAATGGCATTTGTTGCTCCTGGTCCACTCGTGACGACGGCAACGCCCAACTTTCCAGTTGATTTGGCATATCCTTCAGCTTCGTGCAAACAACCTTGTTCATGGCGTCCTAAGATGTGGCGAATACCTTTAAAATTGTATATCGCATCATACAAAGGTAAGACCGCACCACCAGGATAACCAAAAATGGTATCAATCCCTAAGTCCCGAAGTGTTTCCAAAACCAGGTCCGACCCCGTCTTAGGAGATTCTAAACTGATTTTCTCCATTGTTCCCCTTTCTCTTCTCTTAAAAAAATAGCTTGTTACTATCATACCATTTTTTCAAAAATTTTCAAGGCAAAAGAGTCAATTTTCTGAATTTTCTATCTAAAAGTGTATTTATGAATTTTTCCCTCATTTTTATTAACATTTTTACGGAATTAGGAAGCTTTATTTACTTTAATTTATCACATTAGTATATTTTCTTTCTGGATAGAATTAGTAATTCTATCACTTAGCGATCAAATTCGTATACTATATTCAGTAAAAATGAATAGTTAAAGACAAAAAGGAAGCCACTAAGTGACTTCCTTCTAGAGTGAGGACTGATTAGTCTTCACCTTTGTTTTTCTTAATGATTTCTTCTTGTACTGACTTAGGTACATCTTCGTAGTGGTCAAATACCATCATGAATGTACCACGTCCTTGAGATGCAGAACGAAGAACTGTTGCATAACCGAACATTTCAGCAAGTGGAACGTAAGCACGAACGATTTGGCTGTTACCGTGTGCTTCCATACCATCTACACGTCCACGACGAGCAGTTACGTGACCCATAACATCACCAAGGTTTTCTTCTGGAACAGTGATTGTTACAAGCATCATTGGTTCAAGGATAGCTGGTTGTGCTGACTTAGCAGCTTCTTTGAGGGCAAGTGAAGCCGCGATCTTGAAGGCAGTTTCAGATGAGTCGACATCGTGGTATGAACCATCGTAAAGCTTAGCTTTAACGTCAACCATTGGGTAACCTGCAAGAACACCGTTAGCCATAGATTCTACCAAACCTTTTTCAACCGCTGGGATAAATTCACGAGGAACCACACCACCGACGATTGCATTTTCGAATTCGAATCCTTTACCTTCTTCGTTTGGAGTAAATTCAATCCAAACATCACCGAATTGACCTTTACCACCAGACTGACGTTTGAAGAATCCACGTGCTTGAGTAGAAGCGCGGAATGTTTCACGGTAAGATACTTGAGGAGCACCTACGTTCGCTTCAACTTTGAACTCACGACGCATACGGTCAACAAGGACGTCAAGGTGAAGCTCACCCATACCTGAGATAACTGTTTCACCAGTTTCAACGTTTGTTTCAACGCGGAATGTTGGATCTTCTTCAGCCAATTTCTGAAGGGCGATACCCATCTTGTCTTGGTCAGCTTTAGATTTTGGCTCAACCATCAATTGGATAACTGGTTCTGGAACGTTGATTGACTCAAGGATGATTTTAGCTTTTTCATCTGTCAATGAGTCACCAGTAGTTGTATCTTTCAAACCAACGGCAGCAGCGATATCACCTGAGTAAACAGTGTCGATTTCTTGACGGCTGTTAGCGTGCATTTGAAGGATGCGTCCGATACGTTCACGTTTACCTTTAGAAGTGTTCAATACGTAAGAACCTGATTGAAGAACACCTGAGTATACACGGAAGAATGTCAAACGACCTACGAATGGGTCCGTCATGATCTTGAAGGCAAGAGCTGCGAATGGCTCTTCGTCAGATGCTGGACGAGTTTCTTCTTCATCTGTATCTGGGTTGATACCTTTGATCGCTGGGATATCAAGTGGGCTTGGAAGGTAGTCGATAACCGCATCAAGCATCAATTGAACACCTTTGTTCTTAAAGGCTGATCCACACAATACTGGGAAGAATTCAACGTTGATAGTTGCTTTACGGATAGCAGCTTTCAATTCTTCGTTAGTGATTTCTTCACCTTCAAGGTATTTCATCATCAAGTCTTCATCAGTTTCAGCAACTGCTTCAACCAATTTTTCACGGTATTCTTGAGCTTGGTCAAGGTATTCAGCTGGGATGTCTTCTTCAAGGATATCTGTACCAAGGTCATTGGTATAGATTTCAGCTTTCATCTTGATCAAGTCGATGATACCGCGGAAGTCATCTTCAGCACCGATTGGCAATTGGATTGGGTGTGCGTTTGCTTGAAGACGGTCGTGAAGTGTGCTTACTGAGTAAAGGAAGTCAGCACCGATTTTGTCCATTTTGTTAGCAAATACGATACGTGGAACTCCGTACTCAGTTGCTTGACGCCAAACTGTTTCAGTTTGAGGCTCAACACCTGATTGTGAGTCAAGAACAGTAACCGCACCGTCCAATACACGAAGAGAACGTTGTACTTCGATTGTGAAGTCCACGTGTCCTGGTGTGTCGATGATGTTTACACGGTGGTTGTTCCATTGAGCTGTTGTCGCAGCAGATGTGATAGTGATACCACGTTCTTGCTCTTGCTCCATCCAGTCCATTTGTGACGCACCTTCGTGAGTTTCACCGATTTTGTGGATTTTACCAGTGTAGTAAAGAATACGCTCAGTAGTTGTTGTTTTACCGGCATCGACGTGAGCCATGATACCGATATTACGAGTTTTTTCAAGTGAAAATTCGCGTGCCATGAGGTTTGTTTCTCCTATTTATTTTAATTTCTATTCTATTATAACACGATTTTAATAAAAACGGATAGGCAGGACCTACCCGTTCTCAATGTTTATCTTGTTTTTGTTGGTTTCAACTTGTGAGATGGGAAGTTGAATTGAACTTAAGAGCGGACCGAGGCCAATTGAACTCGGGCTGAAAGCTTGGAAAATAGATAAGCTTTTCTAGAATCTTTGATTCCGCGTCAAGCTTCCTAATTTTCAGTCGCTTTTTTAACGCCCTCAGTATCTTATTCTTACCAACGGAAGTGTGCGAAGGCACGGTTAGCTTCAGCCATACGGTGAGTGTCTTCACGTTTCTTAACTGCTGCACCTGTGTTGTTCGCAGCATCCAAGATTTCTTTTGCAAGACGGTCTTGCATTGTGTGTTCACCACGAAGGCGAGCGATGGTTACCAACCAACGAAGTCCAAGTGTTGTACGGCGTTCTGGACGAACTTCAACTGGGACTTGGTAGTTAGATCCACCAACACGACGTGCACGTACTTCAAGTACAGGCATGATGTTTTCCATAGCTGTTTCAAATACTTCAAGTGCATCGTTTCCAGTAGCTTCTTTGATTTGCTCAAAAGCACCGTAAACGATTGAAGCAGCTGTACCACGTTTACCATCAAGCATAACGCGGTTGATAAGACGAGTAACTAGTTGTGAATTGTAAAGCGGATCTGGCAATACGTCACGTTTTGGAGCTCTATTTTTACGACTCATTTCTCTTTATCCCCTTTCCTTATGCTTTTGGACGTTTAGTACCGTATTTAGAACGGCCTTGTTTACGATCGTTAACACCTGCAGTATCAAGTGCACCACGGACGATATGGTAACGTACCCCTGGAAGGTCTTTTACACGTCCACCACGAAGAAGCACCACGCTGTGCTCTTGCAAGTTGTGTCCGATACCTGGGATGTAGGCAGTAACTTCGATAAGGTTGCTCAAACGTACACGAGCGAATTTACGAAGGGCAGAGTTAGGTTTTTTAGGTGTCATTGTTCCCACACGAGTTGCAACACCACGTTTTTGTGGTGAAGAAACGTTTGTTTGAACTTTTTTATGACTGTTGTAACCAACGTTCAAAGCTGGTGATTTAGATTTTTCTACTTTTGATTTACGCGGTTTGCGAACCAATTGGTTAATTGTAGGCATCTACATTCTCCTGTGTTTTTTTATTTTTGGTGATGATACACTTGGTGACAGCTACCATCTGTGTGTACTTTTGCAACATTTGTCAGCACGTCCCTGTACACTTTTGAGAGACCAAAAGTAAAAAGTACCGTTTATTATTGTAACACAATTTTTCCTTCATTGTCAAGATATTTTTCATTTTTATTCAGATCTTTCAACTCTTTGACACTAGCTTTCACCGCTTTTCTAAATCAGAAAAGAAGGCAATTTGCCTCCTCCTTTCTAGTATGGTTTCCCTTTGATTCAAGTTGTCATTTCGGAATTTTTTAACCCTTCTTATCAAAGCCAACCAGATTCTTTTGCGATGTTGGCTGCCTCTGTTCGATTGCCTGCATCTAGTTTGGAAAGAATATTGGTAACATAGTTTCGGACGGTTCCATTTGATAGATAAAGCTGATCTGCGATTTCTTGGTTAGACAAGCCCTGAGCAATTCCCTTTAAGACAGCAATCTCTTGTTCTGTCAATGGATTGGGATGGGTCATCACTACTTCCATCAATTCAGGTGAGTATTCCTTACGTCCTTTTAGAACAGTGTGCAAGGTTTGCATGAGGTCTGCAATGCTTCTTTCTTTTAAGACATAAGCATCCACTCCAGCTTTGACCGCACGTTCAAAATAGCCAGGGCGCTTGAAGGTCGTCACCACTACCACCTTTGTTTCTGGCTTTTCTGCTCGTATCCACTCCAAGACTTCGAGGCCTGTCTTAACAGGCATCTCTACATCAAGAATGGCGATATCTACGGACTCCTTTTCTAAGAGTTGGATTGCTTCTTGTCCATTCTTGGCTTGTAGGACAGACTCTACATCTGGTTGAAAGGTAAGCAACTGGCACATGGCATCTCGCAACATACTTTGATCTTCTGCAACAAGTAGTTTCATCTTAGTTTCTCTCCTTATAAGGTAGTCGAACCTGCACTTCAGTAGGCTGCTTCTGACTGATCACCTTTACTTCTCCTGAAAAAGGAAGGACACGATCGCGGACAGTATGGAGCTCATCTCCTTTTAGAGAAGCAAAGCCACAGCCATCATCTCTCACTGTTAAAATGAGTTCTTTCTCTGTTCGTTCTAATTTTAAGTAGGCTTTCGAAGCTTTGGCATGTTTGATAATATTGGTCACTAACTCAAGCAAAATCATGGAGGCTGTTGACTCTAATTCCTGAGTTAGGCTAGCTGTATCTAGTTGGTGATTGATTTCCGTTTCAATTCCTGCAATTTCCAGCATTTTTTTAACAGTCGCAAATTCGGAAGCTAGAGTTCTGGTTTTAAGATTTTCGATAATTGTACGAACTTCATTCATGGATTCTTTACTGATCTGATGAATTTCTTTTAATTCTTTTTCCACTTGAGGATAGGCCTGCATTTGAAGAAGCTGGAGGGCAAGTTCTGTCTTCACACTCAACATGGCAAAGGTATGGCCTAGACTGTCATGAAGGTCCTGGCCAATACGACTGCGTTCATTTTCAGCCAAGAAAAGATTAAGCTTGGCATTTTGTTTCATCTTTTCTTCTTTTAACTCTTCTGCCATCCGAATTCGATAGAGACCAAAAGTCAAGGCATCAGAAAAGACAAAAGTCACCAAGAAAAAGAGCAGTTGCCAGGGACTAACTTGACCAACCATAGAGATTCCAGTTAAAATCATCGGTTGTAAGACAACAAAACTGACAAAACGCCAAGAGTGGAAAGAAACCTCATCCAGCTCATAAATAAGGAGATTAGATAAATAAAAGATAAACCAAGCGAAGCTCGCATTCAGCCAAACGGAACTGTAAAAAATATAAGCAAGCATAATCCACCAAGCTAGCCACTGCACGGTGCGATTCTGACTGATTAAAACCGAGTAGAAGGCAAGAACAAATAGTAAGGTCCATAACAAGGTTAAAAGCGGGTACTCTCCAACGATGACACCCGCTATAGGAAAGATGATAAACACTATTGAAATATGAAACATATAATGAGTGTTTTTTAATTTTTCCAACATAGATTTATTTTACCTCGATCCGTTTTTTCAGTTGGATGACCAATACACCAAAGAAAACTGTATAACCTAGCACAACTAAGGCAGCAAGAATATTAAATTCATGGTGTTCCAAATAGGAAGAGACGACCTGCATCAGTTGATAGGTTGGAGTCAGCTTTCCAATAGATTGGAGCCATTCTGGGAAGGAATCCAAGGGGAACCACAGTCCACCTAGAACAGCCAAAGCAATATAGGCAATATTTCCAACAACCGTCATCAGTTGAGCACTGGGTAGCAAGCTCACCAAGACCCCCATGCTGATAAAGACCACGCTTCCGATCAGCAAAATAGCACCAATTACCATCCAGTCAAGCCAAGGCAGAGTCACTCCACGTACAAAATGACCAACTGAAAAGACAACTGTAATTGATAACAAGAAAGTCAGTAGGGTACTGAACAGTTTTGATACATAATATTCTACCATAGATACGGGAGAATGTTGAATCAATTTTTGCCAGTTGTTTGTCTTATCAGACTCGAGTGTGCTTGGGATACTGAAAAAAGCACTTGACATGATACTAAAGAGCGTCATGGCAAAAAGATAGGCTTGAAGAGCAATTTCTGGAATATCTGACCCTGACATCATACCAGAAAAGATAAGGTAAAACACACTTGGAAGTCCGATGGATAGCAAGTAGTAGACTGCTTGCCGTTTCATCAGAATGATTTCCACTTTCATGAGACTTGTCATATTTTTCATCGTCAATCTCCTTTAGTCTTGAGTCGTTTCGAAGATACTGTCTAAGAGAGTTCGATTGCGAACTTCAATTTCTTCGATCATGCAGCCCTGTTCTTGCAAGACTTTCCATACCTGGCTGGCTTCTTTGGTTGTGAAGGAAAGAGCATTTTGCTTGATTTCAATCTCTTGAACTTGGTCTAAAGTTCTGATAACTTCATGATAAGTTAGAGGTACCGTAAAATGTTTTTCTTGTTCTTCACCACGCATGGCATAAGGCGTCGTATCTCGAATCAATTCTCCCTTGTGGAGAACCAAAATGCGGTCAGCCGTATGCTCTACCTCTTCGATATAGTGAGAAGAATAGACAATGGTGACACCATTTTTCTTTAACTGATTGACAATTTCCCAAAAATGCTGACGTGTCGAGGTATCCATTGCAGCAGTCGGCTCATCTAAAAATAGAATTTTCGGACGACCTATTAAAGACAACACAAAAGAGAACAAACGTTTTTGCCCCCCAGACAACTTGCCCGCTAGCTGATTTTTCTGCTTGTCTGAGAATCTAAGCAAGTCATCAATTTCTTTGTCTGAAAGACTGTCGGGATAAAGTGACTTGAAAAATGATAGAAGTTCTTTTACTTTCAAGCTTTGAACAACTGCATTTTCTTGAGGCAAGACAGAAATAAGCTGTTTTAATCGAGGATCTGTTGGTGCAAACCCTTGAATGGCTATCTGACCTGAGCTCATGAACTTATCGCCCAAGAGGCAATCAATCAAGGTTGTTTTTCCTGCTCCGTTAGGCCCGATCAAGGCGACACATTCACCATCGTTGATTTCAAAGGAGATGTTCCGCAAGATCTCCTTGTCTTTTATTTTCTTACTCAATTTCTCAACTTTAATCACAGTCATGAGATTCTCCTTTCAACCACTTCATTCCCATAGGGAAAACAATGAAAATCATAAATCCAAAACCCCAAGCACCACGAATAAATTGGCGAAGCAAGGTTTGGTCAAACCAACCAGTAAACATTTCCACTAACCATACCAAGAGTGACAGGCCGATAAAGAGACAGATGATTGCTTTTTTCATTCCTCAAACTCCTTTTTTACATCTCTGACTAATTTTAAACCTTCTCTGACAAGCCAAGACATCATTCCAAAGCCAGCAAAGAGCTCCCAAGGAAAATGATAGAAACCCTCGTCCAATCCTGAAAACATGAGATAGGTCATAACTCCTGCTGCTACTAAACTCACTGCGACAATCATTTTATTTTTCATTTCTTCTTCCTCCATTTCATACTTCAATTATAGTCCTTTGAAGTAAACGGAGCTAGATGCTTCTGTCACTAGGAAATATGACAAATGTCATAAAAAAGAAAGCTGCAAAATCAACTTTCTTTTTAATCTATTTAATTTTTATTCCACACTGAAAAGATATGGATATACAGGTTGTTGACCTTGGTGAATCTCTACTTCAACATCTTCGAATTCTTCTGCGATTTCTTGGGCAATTTCATTGGCAAGTTCTTCGCTTCCGTCTTCACCGACATAGAAAGTCACGATTTCACTGTCTTCGTCCAACATATGTTTCAATGTTTCTGTCAAGGTTTGGTGCATGTCAGGGTTTGACACGAGGATTTTCCCATCTACCATACCAAGATTGTCATTTTCATGAATTGCTAATCCATCGATAGTTGTATCACGAACGGCTGTTGTTACACTACCGCTGATGACATCACCGAGGGCTGCAGTCATACGTTCTTTGTTTTCTTCGATTGATTTGCTTGGATCAAAGGCAAGAAGACTGGTCAACCCTTGAGGAATTGTACGTGCTTCTACTACAACAGCTGGTTGTTCAAGCACTTCAGCCGCAGACTGAGCTGCCATAAAGATATTTTTGTTGTTTGGCAAGAAGATAATGTTGCGAGCATCGACCTGTTCAACAGCCTTGATAAAGTCTTCTGTTGAAGGATTCATTGTCTGACCACCTTCGATAACATAATCCACACCTTGGGCACGGAAGATATCTGCTAAACCTTGACCAGCTACTACTGCGATAAGGGCATACTCTTTTGTTTCAGCAGGCTTGTTGCCTTGAGTTGCTTCTTTTTCAACTTGCGCCTCGTGTTGGTTACGCATGTTGTCCACTTTTACCTTGATCAAGCTACCGTATTTGAGACCTTCTTGCATGACAAGACCTGGATCTTCTGTATGGACGTGAACTTTGACGATCTCATCATCGTTGACAACAAGCAGAGAGTCGCCTAAGTCATTCAAGTAGTTACGGAATTCATCGTAGTCGAAGTCCTTAGAATAAGTTGGACCTTGTTTAAGAGCAACCATAATCTCAGTACAGTAACCGAAGGTAATATCCTCAGTTGCCACATGACCTGCTACTGACTTGTGGTGCTCTGCATTGATCATTTCACTCATGTTGGCAGGAGTCGCTACAAAGTCTTCAGAAGCACTGTATTCACCAGTAAGAGCTGAAAGGAATCCTTCGTAGATGAAGACCAAACCTTGACCACCTGAGTCTACCACACCAACTTCCTTAAGGACTGGAAGCATTTCTGGTGTCTTAGCCAAAGCTGCTTTCGCGCCTTCCAAGGCTGCACGCATGACCTCAACAGCATCATCTGTCTCTTCGGCTTTTTTCTTAGCCCCAATGGCAGCACCACGAGAAACAGTCAAAATGGTTCCTTCAACTGGTTTCATAACCGCTTTATAAGCTACTTCGACACCAGATTGGAAGGCAAGAGCCAAGTCTTGACCTGTTAATTCATCTTTTTCCTTGATAGCCTGAGAGAAGCCACGGAAGAGCTGAGAAGTGATAACTCCTGAGTTTCCACGCGCACCCATCAAGAGCCCTTTAGCAAGAATGCTCGCTACTTCTCCAACTGTAGAAGCAGGCTTGTCTGCTACTTCTTTGGCACCATTTTCAATGGTCATTCCCATGTTTGTCCCAGTATCTCCATCTGGAACTGGAAAGACGTTCAATGAATTGACATATTCTGCTTGCTTATTCAAACGAGTTGATGCAGCCTGCACCATCTCTTGGAATAAACTGGTAGTAATTTTTGACACGATTATTCTCCTACAACTTTGATATTTTGAATGTAGACATTCACAGTCTGAGCAGTAATTCCTAGTTGATTTTCTAAACTAAAACGAACACGCTCTTGAATGTTTTTTGACACTTCGCTTATCTTTACTCCGTAGCTCAATACGGTATAAACATCAACTGCAATGCTACCATCTTCGGCTGCTTTTATAACAACACCCTTAGAATAATTTTCCTTACCAAGAAGGGCTTGGAAATTGTCTTTGAGGGCATTTTTACTAGCCATACCGACCACACCAAAAATCTCAGTTGCGGCACCACCTACTACGGTTGCAATCACTTCATCTGTCAGTTCGATTTGACCATCTTTTGTATTAATTTTTACAGTCATTTTTTTTACCTCAACTAGTTGATACTCTATTTTATCATATTTCAGCCCAAGTGTAAAAGCAGAATGCTGTATCGGCGGATATTTACTCTATTTTTCAAATGATTTTATCCTTAGAGCAAAAGAAAAAGACCAGTTAGGTCTTTTCATTTTTATTAAACGCGTTCAACTTTACCTGATTTCAAAGCACGAGCTGAAGCCCAAACTTTTTTAGGTTTACCATCGATAAGAACAGTAACTTTTTGAAGGTTTGGTTTTACGGCACGTTTTGTTTGGTTCATCGCGTGTGAACGGTTGTTTCCTGATACAGTCTTACGACCTGTAAAGTAACATACTTTAGCCATTGTGTTTTCCTCCTATTAGATCTAATATAGCGGATGTGCTAGCACCACATACCGTACTATGTTATCACACTTTCTCGAATTTATCAAGGGCCTAAACTATTTTTTTATTTAACGTAAACAACTCCAAGTTTACCAAAAGCGACTTCCCCACGGATAATCAAGGTTTTGTTTGTTGGCGCTACAGGAGCATCTGCCTTAGCTGCACCAAAGGAGGTTTCTACTTTCAAATCGACTCGCCAGTGTTGTGGGACATAGACTGTTGCATTTCCGAAGGCCACTTCAATATTTAAAGTCGCAAAATCACCTAACATCTCTGCATTGTCATAGTAGATTTTAGCGTCCCCAAAAGCGACTTCCACTTGGTCGTCTACAATATCTTGATCTTGCTTATAGAAGGTCCCGCTACCAAAAGCGACTTCCTTATCCGTGACGACTGTTTTTTTCCCATTGTACCACCATTTTTTTTCATTCCAGAACTTACTTGAATGCGTCAGATAACCAACACCGAGTACCACTAAGATACTAGCCCAGATGAGAGAATGATTAGGCACCGGCAACAAGTCATAAGCGTAATTTGCAATGATGAGCGCCAGTAAACCTGTAAAAACTGCCGCAGTTAGATGGCGTCTAAGGATGGACTCAATGGACTTATAAGCAAAAAAAACAATTCCTAGCAAAGGCCATATCTTACCATCCAAAGAAGGAATGCCAAAATTTCCTTGCAGCAAGATCCAGGCTGCTAAAACCAATAAAACAATACCAAATGCTTTCTTTTTCATGTCTTTTACCTCATGTTTCTTAGATTTTCTTTTAGGAGGGACTGGTAATGTCGTGACACATGAACCTCCTTGTGGGTCTGATAAAAGGAAATGGTGCCCGTTCCTGAAAAGGACTTGTCCACTGAGTAAATCTGACGGATGTTTGCGATAGTTGACTTGGACACTCGGCTAAAATAGCGAGGCAAGATGGTCTCCAACTCATAGAGTTTGAGACGGACTTCATAGGCTTCTTTCTGAGTGTGGGCGTAGATTTTGCTACCGTCGGTTTCAAAGAAAAGAATCTCTGATAGGTCTAGATAATATTCACCTGTTCCCTTGTAAAAAGTTAACCTCGGAGTTGTCGACTCTTGCAAGAACCGTTGCAAGTCGGCAATTTCATCTGTCAAAGTGGGGGTCTTGATGACAATTTCAGTTTCTTCTAAATTGCCGTCAATCTCAATTCGTAACTTCATCACATCTCCTTTCTGACTCTACTATATCAAAGCTAAGTTAGGAATACAAGGGCAAAAAAGCAAGTGGTCAATTTGAAGCAGTAAGTGGTTGTAAGACTAGCTTAACTTACATGTCAGAATAGGAAGAAAAGGAATCCCCACACCAGACCACAAGCATAGCCAGCGATGACATCCTTGGGATAATGAACACCCCCTAAAACCCTCACCAAGCCCAGCAAAGCTGAAAAGAGCAAACATACTAAACCAACAGGTAGACTAGCATGCAGACTGGCCATGGAGATGATGGTTGCCGAAAAAACATGGCGACTGGGCATAGACTGTCCCAAACTATCCTTGTCAAGTAAGGGGGCAATGTCCCAAGTTTCGTAGGGGCGTGGGTGATTGATTTTCTTACGAAAGAGGGACAAAATGACAAAGCCTGTAGCAGGAACAAGCAAATAGACCCCAACTTGCTGACCAAGTCCTAGTTGCAGGTAAGTGGTGACTAGCAAGGTTAGATAGACCAGAGGCATGGCGACTGTCATCAAACGATTAAAACTAAGCAATAGAAATAAAAGGGTTGGATGGCTGGTGAGTCTGGAGCTGATATTTTGATACCATTCTTGATAATTTTTCATTTATAATTCTCATTCATTACCTTTTTTTCGTCTACAGGTGAGACGTTTGTCTTCTAGTATAGTGCAGAAAAAGAAGGCCGTCAAGCCTTCTTTTGGTTTATTCTTCTGCATCATCTTCTGTAAATTGGCTATTGTAGAGATCCGCATAGAAGCCACCTTGGGCCATCAGCTCCTCGTGATTGCCTTGTTCGATGATATTGCCATCTTTCATGACAAGAATCAAATCTGCATTACGAATAGTTGACAAGCGGTGGGCGATGACAAAGGAAGTTCTGCCTTCCATCAAACGGTCCATGGCTTTTTGGATCAATTCCTCTGTACGTGTGTCGACTGAGGATGTTGCTTCATCCAAAATCAAGAGTGGTGCATCCTTAAGAAGGGCACGAGCAATGGTTAAGAGTTGTTTTTGTCCGACAGACAAGGTCACTGTGTCATCCAAAAGAGTATCGTAGCCATCTGGCAAAGTCATGATAAAGTGATGGATTCCTACAGCCTTGCTAGCTTCCATCATCCGCTCATCGCTGATGCCCGTTTGATTGTAGATGAGATTTTCCCGAATGGTTCCTTCAAAGAGCCAAGTATCTTGCAAGACCATTGAAAAGGCATCATGCACTTCCGAACGCTTCATGTCCTTAGTATCCACGCCATCGATACGGATACTTCCCTTATCAATCTCATAGAATTTCATCAAAAGATTGACAATGGTTGTCTTACCAGCTCCAGTCGGTCCAACAATGGCAACCTTTTGACCAGCATGAGCTGTCGCAGAGAAGTCATGGATGATGGTGCGCTCTGGTGTATAGCCAAATGACACATGATCAAAGACTACTTCCCCTTTTATGTTGTTCAATTGTCTTTCCTTATGAGATTCATCTTGCATCTCAGCTTCAGCTAGAAATTCTAATACACGAGTCATGGCTGCACTCGCTTGTTGCAAGCTCGTAATCCCTTGGGCAATCTGTGACAGAGGTTGGGAGAAGGTCCGTACGTAAACCATAAAGGCTACAATAATCCCTATCGTGATATGTCCTTCTAACGCCAGCGCGGCCCCAACGATGATGACTAAGACATAACTAAAGTTCCCAACAAAGAACATGGCTGGCATCATGATACCAGAGATAAACTGAGATTTCCAGATACTATCATGCAAGTCTTGGTTTAAACCTGCGAATCTCACTTTGGAAGCATCTACTGCGTTGTAGCTGGTCACTACATTATGGCCAGAGTACATTTCTTCTACGTAACCATTGACGGCCGCCAGATTATTTTGTTGGGCTTTAAAATAACCCTGTGACTTGGCCATGATTACGGAAACCGCCGCAAAACCAACAAGGGTTGATACAACTGTTACCAATGCCAAAATCCAGTTCATCCCAAACATAGTCACCAAGACAGCAATCAACAAGAAACTAGCTGAAAGAACTGTCCCTAAACTTTGGTTGAGAGATTGCGCCGCCGTATCCACATCGTTGGTCACACGAGATAGAGTGTCTCCTTGTGAATGACGGTCAAAATAGCCAAGTGGCAAACGATTGATTTTTTCAGCGATTGCTGTCCGCAAGCGTTTTGAAAAATGTTGGATACTTGTTGAAAAGATATAGGCCTGTGTATAGTTAAGGATGGCACCAAATACATAGAGAATCACTAAAAAGCTAGCAATACTTGAAACAGCCTCTAAATCAATTCCTGTCATCAAGCCATCTGAAATCAAGTTAGTAATTTCTTTAATCTTAGTTGGACCATAAACGGTAATGATGCTTGAAATAACTGCAGCCACAACTGCTATTAGGAGAGGGAGTTGGAGGCCTGCCATATAAGGTTTGCACTGTTCCCAGACCGACACTTTTTTATTTTCCATGTTCCAATTCCTCCTTCGATAGTTGTGAGTAGGCAATTTCTTGGTAGACTTCGTTGATGGCTAGAAGTTCCTTGTGGGTGCCTTGTCCCACGACTTTTCCTTGATCCAATACTAAGATCAAGTCTGCATCCATAATGGTAGAAATCCGCTGTGCTACGATGAGCTTGGTCATGGATTTGGTTTTCTCAGCTAGCTCTTGGCGTAGGACGCGATCTGTCTTGTAGTCCAAGGCTGAGAAAGAGTCATCAAAGATGAGAATCTCTGGTTTACGAGCCAAGGCACGCGCAATGGCCAAACGCTGTCTTTGACCTCCTGAGAAGTTGGTTCCACCTTGGGCTACTTCTGATGCAAGTCCTGCTTCCTTATCCTCGATAAAGCTTTTAGACTGGGCCAATTCAAGGGCTTGCCACATAGCAGCTTCGCTTAGAGGAGTTTCTTTGCTCTTACCAAAGTCCAAGTTCTCCTTGACATCTCCAGAAAAGAGTACAGCTTTTTGCGGAATATAGCCGACCTTATTGCGCAAATCTTCCAAGTCATAATCTTGAACATTAACTCCGTCCACTAGGATTTCTCCATCTGAAACGTCGTAAAAACGAGGCAAGAGGTTGACTAGAGTGGACTTACCTGATCCAGTCGATCCGATAAAGGCTACGGTTTGACCTGCTTCTGCTTTGAAAGTGACCTGTTCCACGACTGCTTCAGAATTTTTAGAGTAGCGGAAAGTCACATCACGGAATTCCACTTGTCCCTGAACTGAAGGATCCGCTGTCTGTGCATGACTAGGATTTTCAATAGAAGAATGCAGATCCAATACTTGATTGATACGCCCTGCCGAAACCAAGGTACGAGGAAGGACGATAAAGAGAGCTCCCATGAGCAAGAAGCCCATTACGACCTGCATGGCATAAGACATGAAGACCACCATATCACTAAAGAGTGGTAGACGTTCAGTCAGACTAGCATCGTTGATAATATAGGCACCAATCCAGTAAATGGCTAAACTCAATCCACTTGAAATCGCCATCATAATCGGGTTCATAATAGCCATCAAGCGATTGACAAAGAGATTGAGACGCGTCACTTCATCATTGGCTGCTTCAAATTTTTCATCTTGGTAATCTTCCGCATTGTATGCACGAACAACTCGAATCCCAGTCAAGCTTTCACGAGTGATGCTATTGAGTTTATCTGTCAATTTTTGGATGACAGATTGTTTTGGAAAGGCCAGAGTCATGAGAACGGTGGTCATCAAGACATTCACAATAACAGCCACAACCACTGCCCAGAGCCAGTATTCCGATTTCCCAAGTATTTTTCCAATGGCCCAGATAGCCATAATCGGCCCACGAGTCACTACCTGTAATCCCATGGTAAAGAGCATCTGTACCTGTGTAATATCATTGGTCGTCCGAGTCAAGAGACTTGGGATTGAAAAACGTTTGATCTCTGTCTGCGAAAAATCCAAAACACGATGAAAAACATCTCTACGTAGATGGGTTGTATAAGATGCTGCAACGCGAGCAGCAAAGAAACCAACCATAACAGATGAAAAGAAAGCCAACAAAGACAAACCAATCATCTTCGCAGCTGGTAACCAGAGTTCACCCAACTGCGTTCCAGACGTTCCCAGTAACTCTGTAATTTGTGAAATGTAGGTCGGTACCTCTAACTCGAGATAGACCGAGAAACAAGTGAAAAGAATC
Organism: Streptococcus oralis; assembly: GCF_001579525.1. Classification (GTDB taxonomy): domain Bacteria; phylum Bacillota; class Bacilli; order Lactobacillales; family Streptococcaceae; genus Streptococcus; species Streptococcus oralis_M. Next base: position 110,164 of record NZ_LQZC01000011.1, read on the forward strand.
GTAAGGACAATCATTCCCCACTCTTTTCCTGTAATACGTTTAGCGAGTTTCTTCATTCTCTCCTCCTATTTTCTCAACATTTTCTTGCAATTGCCCGAGTACCTTTTCAAAGATTGCCAAGTCTGACTTTGAAACACCCTCTAGTAGGCTCTGATCAATCCGATCAAAAAAAGCCTTAACTTCTTGCATCTGCGAACGCGATTTCTCCGTCAGGCGAACAAATTTTGCCCGCTTATCGCTCGGGCTCGCCTCTAACTCGACCAAACCATTTTGTACCATGCGCTTGACCAAATTACTCGCCACAGATTTGGTAATATTAAGCTCCTGCTCGATATCCTTAATCAGGACCAGTTTCTCTTTTTGTTCACAATGATCTAAAAAACGCAGAACCTGCCCTTGCGGTCCACCCATAAATTCAATGCCACATCGCTTGGCTTCTTTCTGTACCATCAGGTGAACCTGGTGCCCAAAGCGTTTAAATATCAACATCGGTTTGTCCATGATTGCTCCTTTCTCATGATAAATATAGTTCTCACAAGAACTATTTTAGTTTCCATGAGAACTATTTTATCATTTTCAGAAAAGATGTCAAGAAAAAAGTTTCCAAGAGAACTATTTTAGTTTAAATTGACATTAGGCAATATTTTTTCTATAATAAGCACTAACTACTGTGGATAGAAATCCATTCATTCGATGAAGGGAGAAAACGTTCAAATGAAACCAGAAGAACAACGAGTTTTAGGAATCTTAGCAACCATTTTTGGAGCCATCGCACTTTTAGGATCCTGGATCCCGTTTATTAACTATCTATCATTTTTCATCGCCATTGTCGCATTTATCTTGGGGATTATCGGCCTTATCGTCAACCTCAAAAAAAGAAAAACAATGGCCATTATCGGAACATCCCTCGCAGTTGCTTCTATTGTCCTTTTCTTTACGACCCAGGTACTGTACGCTAATGTCTACAATGATTTTGTCAGGGAATTTAACCGCTCCTACAGAGAGGCCAGTGCCTCAATGGAACGCGAAGAAGAAAGCGACTTGACAGATGATAGCAGTGATTTCATCCCTGAAGAGGAGGAAGAGGATTCCTTCACCTGGACCCAAGAACAGTTCGATGCCTTAATCGAAGGTGACCTTGACAACAAAGGAAAAGGTGGTACCAACTACAAGGATATTATCAAAAAACACGGGCTACCAGACTCCGAGTTTGACTCCACTATTGGGGGTTACAATACGAGAAAAATCACCTATATCTCTATTGGAGACAAGATTAAGACTGTTACCTTAACTTTTGCAAAAGATGACAATGGGCAACTCTTGCTCGTCCAAAAACATGCAGTCGGTCTAGGTCTAGAAAAAAGCAAGCAACAAAACGATTCTGAAACCAGAGTCTAAGTTCAAATATCAAAAAAACGAACAGCTAGTAAAACTGTTCGTTTTTCTATTAGAATCCATCTACGTTTGTGTAGATCTTTTGTACGTCTTCGTCGTCTTCAAGAACACTGTACAGTTTTTCAAAGGTTTCAAGGTCTTCCCCTGACAATTCCACTTCTGACTGAGGAATCATTTCCAGTTCAGTCACTTGGAATTCTTCGATGCCTGACTCACGAAGGGTAACAATAGCCTTGTGAAGGTCTGTTGGAGCTGTGTAAACAGTGATTGTTCCTTCTTCTGCTTCTACATCGTCCACATCCACATCTGCTTCGAGCAATTGCTCAAAGACTGCGTCAGCGTCCTCACCTGCAAATACAATAACACCCTTATTGTCAAAGAGGTATGAAACCGAACCTGAAGCACCCATGTTTCCGCCGTTTTTACCAAAAGCTGCACGAACATTAGCTGCGGTACGGTTGACGTTTGAAGTCAAGGTATCAACGATCAGCATAGAACCATTTGGTCCAAATCCTTCGTAACGTCCTTCTGTAAAGGTTTCGTCTGTGTTTCCTTTTGCTTTATCAATCGCTTTATCGATAACGTGTTTTGGCACTTGGGCTTGTTTAGCACGGTCGATAACGAATTTCAAAGCAGTGTTTGATTCTGGGTCTGGATCACCTTTTTTAGCTGCTACATAGATTTCTACACCAAATTTTGCATATACTTTAGAGTTAGCTCCATCTTTAGCCGTTTTCTTGGCTACGATATTGGCCCATTTACGTCCCATTAGGAATCTCCTTTTTTCTCATTTTAATCTTTCTTATTATAACACAAGTTTTTTCGATTTTCACTAGAGGAAATGGATTTTATTCAGCAAATCCAGCTAGGATTGTCCTCTGGCTGCCAAGATTGCCTTGCCTTCTTTTATCAGGGGATGGCGAAAAAGTGAAAAGTACAGTTGTGTAGTCATGGCAACCCAGATAAGGGGTTCGCAAAGGATGACCCCCCTATAGCCTGCCCAAGGGATAATCAAGACCACAAAAACGATTTTCCCGATTAGTTCTATAAAGCTGGAAACAAGTGGTAAGATTTTTTGCCCCAAGCCCTGTAAACAATTCCGATAAATCAGCAAAAGGCTCAAAATCGGATAAAAGACTGAACTGATTTGCAGGTAAAGACTACTATTTTCTACCAAGTAAGTATCTGTTGAACTGGCCAAGAAGGAAACCAAGGCTGGACTGGTAAAAAAGAGGAAGACACAAACAAAACCTGCCCAGGACATGCTCAAACGACTCCCAATACCAAGACCTTGAACTATGCGGTCTGGTTGCTTAGCCCCGAGATTTTGAGAGGCAAAGGTCGTCATAGCAGAAGAAATAGCCGTCATCGGAAGGAGAGCAAAGGCCATAATGCGTCTAGCCGCCGTCTGTGCGCTAATAATCACTGCTCCAAAGGTATTGACAGAAAACTGTAAAATCACGCTACCAATAGACACAATAGAACTCATCAGACCCATGGCCAAACCTTGCTCTAAAAGATCCGCGTACAAGGCCTTGTTCCATTTAAAATGCTTGAGTTGAGGGATCAGTTCTGGAACACTCTTACAGATATAATAAAAGCAGAGAACCGCTGACAACCCTTGCGAGATAATGGTAGCAAGCCCCGCAGATTGAACTCCTAGATGCAGTTGCGTAATGAAATACAAATCCAGAACCACATTGACCAAGGCAGAAAAAATCAGAAAACCAAGCGCAGCCAGACTGTCACCAATAGACCGCAACAAACCTGCAAAGAGGTTATAGGCAAAGCTGACGCCTACACAGGTCACAATCATAGAAATATATTGATAGGACTGAGAAAGGATTTCTGCAGGAGTATCTAAGTATTGCAAGAGAGGATACAGACCGACAAATCCCATCAGCATGACCAAAATACTCAAAAGAGCACCTAAAATCCAAGTTGCTGCTACTGCTTCCTTGATCTTTGTAAAATTCCGAGCCCCATAATAGCGGGCAATGACGATCCCCATGCCATTGCCAACACCAAGCGTAAAGCCTATAATCAAGTCAAAAATGGCAGTTGTCGCCCCTACTGCTGCCAAGGAATCTTGACCAAGAAAACGCCCAACAATCAAGACGTCAGCTGTATTATAGAGTTGCTGAAAGATATTTGACAGCAAGATTGGAAAGGCAAAGCTTAACAGCGCAGGAAGAATAGGACCATGTATTAAGTCCACGGATCGTTTCTTATTCATAAAGCTATTATATCAGCTTTCTAAAGGAGCGACAAGGCTCTATCCACTAAGTTTGAAATCAATTGCTTACAGAGAAACAATTTGCTATAATCAAGAAAAGGAGGTCATTTATGAGTTTGACCAGTCAATTAATAACTGATGTATTTCCTGATCTAGATAAGGTTGAAAAGCTAAACAAGGAAGCATTCCCCGAGGAAGAACGAGTTCCTCTGTCTGAGTTCTTGCGCTATCAGGACCGAGATGATGCCCACTTCTTTGCCTTTTATAACCAGGAAGAGTTTGTCGGCTTTGCTTTCTCTATTTCCAACCCAAAAGCTTTCTATATCAGTTTTTTTGCCATCATGCCCCACCTGAGAAGCCACGGGTACGGAAAGGAAATTATCGAAAAGCTAACCGATTTTTACCAGCGAACCATGTTGCTGGAAGTCGAGCGATTAGATGAAGAATGCGATAACTTGGAGCAAAGGAAGGCCCGCATGGACTTCTATCGCCAAAATGGCTTTAAATCAGCCAATGCTTTTCTAGAGTACGATGGTTTGAGTTTTGAAATTCTCTACCGTGGCGACCATTTTGACGAAGAGGCCTATCGCGATATCTTCCAAAAGTTACAGAATGAACATTATTTTGACTTTCATATAGAGTATCGTCGTTTTAGTGACCATTAAACAAGACTTGTCCATCTGGTGAAGAACCTCTCTTTTTCGATAGAAGCTACATATAAAAATGCATGTAATCCACGATTACATGCATTTTTTATTTTCAACTGATCAGAATAAACTTTTATTCTCCCTATGGCTTAAGCTTCTGCATTGCCTTCTGGAAGAAGGAAGTAGAGAACAGCATAAGCTAAGATTCCAGAACCACCAAGTAGAGTGAAGATGATCCAAAGTGCACGAACAAGTGTGTGGTCCATGTTAAAGTAGTCACCGATACCTGCACAAACACCAGCAATCTTTTTGTCTTGTACGTTACGAACAAGGCGTTTTTCCATTATAGTAGTCTCCTTTTTATAGAATGATTTAATTTTATCATCAAATTAAAAAATTTGCAACAGTTTTTTTAATTTTTTTGATTAAATACTCTTTTATTACGCTTTTGAAGCTTATGGAGACTTAATAATTAAACATAAAAAGCAGAGAAGGACTTCTCCGCTTTCATTTTTAATCTTCAATTTCGATTTCAAGTCCATCGCCTAGGTCAAGCGTTACTTCTTGGTTAGGTGCTAGATTTTCCGCAACAGAGGTAGGAGTTGTCCCTTCTTCATCTTCAATCAAACCATATTGAACACGGACTTGGTGGTCAATGGCATCAAAAATCTCTGGGTGATCCGCCAAGTATTTCTTAGCATTTTCAGATCCTTGTCCGATTTTTTCACCCTTGTAAGAGTACCATGCTCCCGCTTTTTGGATGATATCGAGATCACTTGCGATCTTCAAGAGCTCACCAGTCTTAGAAATCCCTTCTCCATACATGATTTCAACAAAGGCTTCCTTAAATGGTGGAGCCACCTTGTTTTTCACGACTTTGATCTTGGTTTCCTTACCGACATTGGTATCTTTTTGGTCACCAGTTCCCTTGATTTGTGTGCTTCCACGAACATCCAAACGGACTGAAGCGTAGAATTTCAGAGCACGTCCACCAGGAGTTATTTCTGGATTTCCAAACATGACCCCAACTTTTTCACGCAATTGGTTGATAAAGATGGCAATTGTTTTGGTTTTATTGATAGAAGCACCAAGTTTACGCATGGCCTGGCTCATCATACGAGCTTGCAAACCAACGTGGCTGTCTCCAATGTCCCCATCGATTTCTGCACGAGGTACAAGGGCCGCAACTGAGTCAATAACAACAAGGTCAACTGCACCTGAGTCAATCAATTTTCCTGCAATTTCAAGACCTTGCTCTCCTGAGTCTGGTTGTGACAAGAGCAATTCGTCAATGTTCACACCAAGGGCTGCAGCATAGGCTGGGTCAAGAGCATGTTCCGCATCGATAAAGGCTGCAATACCACCTTCTTTCTGTGCTTGCGCAACAGCGTGAAGGGCAACCGTTGTCTTACCAGATGATTCTGGTCCATAGATTTCGATGATACGTCCTTTAGGATAACCACCTGAGCCAAGGGCAATGTCAAGAGCCAATGAGCCTGAGCTCATCACTTGAACTTTTTGCTCCGCGCGCTCACCCAAACGCATGATTGAGCCTTTACCAAAGTCTTTCTCAATCAATTTAAGAGCATCGTTCAATGCTTTTTCACGGTCTGCTCCAAATTTTTTCCCAATTTCATCTAATTTTTTTGTTGGTTTTTTCGCCATTTTGTTCTCCTATATTCTACTGGTCCTTAGACCTATCTTTTATTATACCAAAATTTAGTCACTTAATAAAGCCTTGCGAACTAGGTTAAAGGCATGCATGACCGCAATATGTCGAACATCTGCTCGACTCCGTCCTGCGATATTAGCCTTGATCACCTCTGTCCCTTTTGCATGTGCGAGTCCAATAAAAACTGTACCAGCTGGATGCCCCTCTAGGCTATCTGGCCCTGCCACACCCGTCAAACTAACTCCGTAGTCAGACTGAGTCTTAAGTCGTGCCTGCTCTGCCATTTTTTGAGCCGTAAACTCAGAAACGACCCCGTGTTCTTTTAGCTCTTTCTCAGAAATATCCAGCATCTTAGACTTTTCTTCTAGGCTGTAAGTGACAAAACCGCCATTAAAGATAGCTGAAACACCTGAAAAGTCTGCTAAAGTAGCCTGAAAGAGACCTGCCGTCAAGCTTTCTGCCGCAGTAATGCTTTTCTGTCTCTTCTTTAGCTCTTCTACAACGACACTTGCGAGACTGGTTTCTTCCCCATATCCATAACAGATGTCTCGTAGAGAAATTCCCTCGAAAGTTTGGCGACTCAAGATTTGATTTTCTAGGATGTCCAGTGCTTGATCAGCCTTTTCTTGATTGACTGCTTTTGTAGACAAGCGTAAGGTCACTTCTCCCGTCTTAGCATACGGCGCCAAAGTCGGATCGGTTTGATGGTCAATCAAATCCGCCAAAATGGTCACCAACTGACTCTCCCCAATTCCAAAGAAACGGAGCACTCGTGAGTACAGTTTGGTTCCTGTCATCAGCATGGGCAAGAGTTGATTTAAGACCATGGGTTTCAATTCACTCGGCGGTCCTGGAAGGACCACGTAGGTTACGCCATCCACTTCCGACACCCCTCCTACTGCTAAACCTGTCTCATTTGGCAGTGGAGTCGCCCCTTCTACAATTTGAGCTTGGCGCTCATTATTCGGTGTCCGAGCATAGTCAGGTCTATGAGCAAAGAAAATATCCAGTTTCTCTTGCGCTTGAGGGTCAAACACTAGATCTTTTCCCAAAAATTTTGCTAGAGTTTGTTTGGTCAAATCATCCTCAGTTGGTCCCAAGCCCCCTGTCAAAATCACAAGATTACTACGTTGACTCGCAATCTCAAGCAAGGACAAAAGACGAGCTTCATTATCTCCAACAGCTGTTTGGAAGTAGACATCTACCCCGATTTCGGCTAGTTTCTCTGATAAAAACTGAGCATTGGTATTGACAATCTGCCCCGTTAAAATTTCTGTTCCAACAGCAATAATTTCTGCTTTCATGTTTCCTCCTACTTATCTATTCGAATTTTTTTGAAAAAATCGCAGGAAATTTCCCACGATTTGATTCTTTTCTTATTCTGCTTCTTCGTTTGAAGCGTTCGTACTGGTTGAAGGTGCTGTCCGACCAAAGGCTGTTTCGTACAGTACCGCATTGGTTTCCAATTCTGTCACTGGCTCTTTACCTAGTGAACGACGCAAGAGATTTTGCATCTCGAGCATATGTTCTGAAGTGACAATCTGATAAGAAATTCCCTGTAGCTCAGCGTCTTCTCCTCGCAATTGATGCGTTTCGATGTTCTTGAAAGAATCTTGATAGCCAAGCAATTGTGGAATGCTCTTAGCTGATAAGTCTACATTGGTCTGCATGTTATCACTCAAAGCTTTGAGGATGCCTTGATAATGACTCACACTGTTTAGGCTCAAAACCTTCTCAACGATTTTTTGAATGACTTCACGTTGACGTTTTTGACGACCATAGTCTCCCTCTGGGTCTTGGTAACGCATCCGTGAATACACCAGAGCTTCCTCACCATTCAAGGTTTGTTCTCCAACACCGATGGAAATCTTATTAAACTCTTCTTGGTCAGCAATCGAAATTGGGAAACCGAGTGTATTGTTGACGGTGATCCCACCAACTGCATCCACCAATTGTTGAAGCCCCTGCATGTTAACCATCACATAGCGGTCAATGTGGATATTCATCATCTTTTGAATAGTAGAAATTGCAAGTTCCGCACCACCATTAGCATAGGCCGCATTGAGTTTAGCTTCCTGAACTTGACCGTTTCCAGTCTCAATCTTGGTCAAAATATCCCGTTCCAAACTCATCATTGTGGTTTTCTTTGTTTTAGGATTAACCGTCAAGAGAATCATAGAATCACTATTTCCCGCCCACGGGTCTGTACGTTCCACATTTCCCGTATCTACCCCCATCAAGAGGATGGTCAGAGGCTCCGTCGCTTCGATAACGTTGGTTTCTTCCCCGATTTTTTTGTAAGTATTTTTACTTAGAGTTTCTGTTCCCTGTTGGTAGATGGTATAGCCATAAACCGCTACACCTAAAACTGTTACTGCCAGGAAACCTAGCATCATTCCAATTAATTTTTTAATCATCTCGTTATTTATTTATCAGCTTGCCCATAAGACAAACATCTAAAAATATCCCTTCTGCTAAATAGGCTCCTCTTTCTTGTAAGCCTTCTGTGATAAATCCCATTTTTGAGTAGAGGTGGATCGCAGCCTCGTTTCGTTTTTGTACACTAAGTTGCAAACGGCGCAAGACACCACTGGTTTTAGCCCACTCGATGCCTTCTTCTAGAAGTATAGTTGCCAAGCCTTGGTTCCAAAATTTCTTGCGAACTGCTAAAAAAACATCACCGATATGTCGAACTCTTAAATGTTGGTCCGCTGTGATATTTAAAACTCCTGCAATCTCATCATTCAGTAAGGCGAGGAGAGTAATTTGATTCTCTGATCCAGCTTGTTTTTCGATAAAAAGAGCCATTTCAGAAGCTGTCATCATGATGCCATTTTCATCCAAGCTGGTAAAATCTGTCTCTTGACCGACACAATCTAAAAATGCAATTAAGGCTGTAGCATCTGAAATCTCTGCCTCACGAATACACAACTCATACTCCATCTTGAAGCTCCTTGATGAGTTGTTCAGCCCGAGAACCATGAGCTGTAAAATGAAGACAACGACCATCTGCTTCTTTCAAAATTTCCAACTTCAAGTAAGAATCTGGTAAATCTTCATCCAAAAGATGCCCCCACTCAATAACAGTCACACCGCCACCAAAGAGAAACTCATCCAAGTCAATAGAATCAGCATCACCTTCGATACGGTAGACATCCAAGTGGTAAAGTGGCAAACGCCCTTCGTACTCTCTGACAATGGTATAGGTTGGACTTTTAATCATCTGACGGATATCCAAGCCCTTAGCAAGGCCTTTTGTAAAGGTTGTTTTACCCGCTCCCAACTCTCCAGTCAAGATCAGAACATCGTCTTTTTGAAGCAAATGACCTAATCTTTCTCCGAGAGCTAGAAGCTCTTCTTCATTTTTTGTGTGCATGCTACTATTATACCAGAAAGTTTTCTTTTGTGTGAATTTTCTTTATGGATTTACTATAATAATTTTGAAAATTTTTCCTCCACTTAAAAGAATACAACTATTGAAAAAACAAACAGGATATCCCGAATCAGGTGTCCATAAAAGGAGATTTCCCTTTGGATACATTTGGGAAAAAGGAAACGTGCGCATAGAAAACCAACACTGATATAAAGGAAAATCGAGGAAATCACTAAGGGATTCCTCAAGAAAACCATCGTAGCTAGAACGGAAATGACGACTGTTTTCTTTTTATTTAGGCGATTTTCTATATCGCGAAAAATTTTATCAAAAGGTAAGAAAATCAATAGATCTACTCCGAGCAAGAAAAAGAAGGAGGGTAAAAAGAGGTCAACCAGTTCCTGCTGCAATTTGCTAGTGGTTTGGATGCTTTCTGAGAGAACCAGACAGGTTGCAAGAAGATTGACTACTAAAAGGAGGCAATAAACAAGACTCACTTTCTTTTGAACATGTAAAATACTATGTCTAGACTGGTCTGCTGTATGGAAATAATTTATCCCAGCACAAAGAACAGAAATTCCTACTATCAAAATCAAAAAATAAGCATTAGCCTGTTTTAAAGATAAAAAGGATTCTTTCCATAATAGACAACTACTAAAACTAATCTGGATGACTGCAATCAGTAACAATAGGCGAATTGATTTTACCATTTCTTTTCCCTCCCTATATGGGATTATACCTTGTGAGGAGTTTGAAATGATTGTTTCCGCCTCAAGTGTCCTTTTTTTGTGCTCAACTGACCAAAAAACAGCTCTGTTGTGTACAGAACTGTTCTTTTACCAGTCTAATCCTTAAACCAGAGAGCAATTTCGCGTTTCGCAGAAGCTTCCGAATCGGAGCCATGAACTACATTTTGAATGGCTTGATTATCTCCTGCAGCCTTGGCAAAATCTCCTCGGATAGTTCCTGGCAGAGCTTCTTCTGGACGAGTAGCCCCCATCATGGTTCGCCAAGTTTCAATCACTTTCGGACCTGATAGAATGCCCACCACTACTGGTCCTGAAGTCATAAACTGACGGATAGGAGGATAAAAACTTTTTTCAACCAAGTCTTGATAGTGTTGGTCAATCAAATCTTCTGAAACTTTTGAAAGCAACTCTAATTTTTCGATTTTGAAACCACGCTCCTCGATTCTTTTCAGAACCTGACCAATCAGACCTCTTTTCACACCATCTGGCTTAATGATAAAGAATGTTTGTTCCATACGGACACCTCCTTGGCATTTTAGTTCTTCTATTCTACCATACTTTATGAAAAAGTGGGAAAATTTTCTGAAATAAAGCAAAGAGAACCTTTGGGTTCTCTTGTTTGCTTTTATTCTACTGTTTCTTCAACTTGAATTTCCACAACTTCCTCTACAGGAGCAAGTTCTGCCTCTTCTTGTTCTGGAGCCAGATATTCTGCTTCATTGATAGCTTGTGGTTCAAGGTTACGGTAGCGAGCCATACCAGTACCTGCTGGGATGATTTTACCGATAATAACATTTTCCTTGAGTCCAAGGAGATGGTCTTTCTTACCACGGATGGCCGCATCTGTAAGGACACGAGTTGTTTCCTGGAAGGAAGCCGCTGACAAGAAACTGTTGGTTTCAAGTGAGGCTTTGGTAATTCCCATAAGGACTGGACGACCAGTCGCTGGAACTCCACCTGCGATAAGAACATCCTTGTTGGCATCTGTAAAGTCATTGATATCCATGAGGGTACCCATGAGGAGATCTGTGTCACCTGGATCCATGACACGAACTTTACGGATCATTTGACGAACCATTACCTCGATGTGTTTGTCACCGATTTCTACCCCTTGGCTACGGTAAACTTTTTGTACTTCACCGAGAAGGTAGGTTTCAACTGATAAGACATCACGAACAGCAAGGAGACGTTTAGGTTGGATAGAACCTTCTGTCAATGCTGCACCACGAGAGACTTGGTCTCCAACTTCGACACGCATACGTGCTGTAAATGGAACCACGTACTCACCTTCGCCAGTTTCACCCTTAACAAAGACTTTCTTGGTACGAGTTGACGCGTCTTCTTCGATAGCTGTAACTTGTCCTTTGACCTCTGTGATGATCGCTTCCCCTTTAGGATTGCGGGCTTCAAAGATTTCTTGGACACGAGGAAGACCCTGAGTGATATCGGTATTTGAGGCAACCCCACCCGTGTGGAAGGTACGCATTGTAAGCTGTGTACCAGGTTCCCCGATAGATTGGGCAGCGATTGTACCAACTGCTTCACCAACTTCAACCGCATCACCAGTCGCCAAGTTGATACCGTAACAGTGACGGCAGACACCATGACGAGTGTTACATGTAAATACGGAACGGATAGTCACTTCTTCCACACCAGCATTGACAATTTCACGCGCCTTGTCTTCTGTAATCAACTCATTTGGACCGATGATCACTGCACCAGTTTCTGGATGTTTAACAGTTTTCTTAGTGTAACGACCGTTGAGGCGTTCTTCGAGAGACTCGATCATCTCTTTTCCTTCTGCGATAGAACGGATCAAGAGACCACGGTCTGTTCCACAGTCGTCCTCACGGATGATAACGTCTTGGGCAACGTCAACCAAACGACGAGTCAAGTAACCTGAGTCGGCTGTCTTAAGGGCCGTATCGGTCATACCTTTACGGGCACCGTGAGTTGAGAAGAACATTTCGAGTACTGACAAACCTTCGCGGAAGTTTGAAAGGATTGGCAATTCCATGATACGTCCGTTCGGAGCGGCCATCAGACCACGCATACCGGCAAGCTGTGAGAAGTTTGAGATGTTACCACGGGCTCCAGAGTCCATCATCATAACGATTGGGTTCTTAGGATCTTGGTTGGCAACCAAACGTTTCTCCAATTTTTCACGGGCTGCACGCCATTCAGCTGTAACAGCGTTGTAGCGCTCGTCGTCTGTGATCATACCACGACGGAATTGTTTGGTGATTTGTTCTACACGTTTGTGTGATTCTTCGATGATTTCAGCCTTGTCTTCAACAACTGGGATATCGGCAATACCCACTGTCAAACCTGCAAGAGTTGAGTGGTGGTAACCGAGGTTCTTCATGCGGTCAAGTAGGGCAGAAGTTTCTGTCGTACGGAAACGTTTGAAGATTTCAGCGATGATATTCCCAAGATTTTTCTTCTTGAATGGAGGGTTGAGTTCAAGATTGCTGATTGCTTCCTTGATATCTCCACCTAGTGGCAAGAAGTATTTAGCTGGAACACCTTCTGTTAAGTTGGCATTTGTTGGTTCTTGCAAGTAAGGCAGACCCTCTGGCATGATGTCGTTGAAGAGGATTTTACCAACTGTTGTAAGCAAGACCTTGTGTTTTTGCTCTTCTGTCCATGGTTTGTTAAGGCTATCTGTCGCGATACCTACACGTGAGTGGAGGTGAACATAACCATTACGGTAAGCCATAACAGCTTCGTCACGGTCTTTGAAGACCATTCCTTCCCCTTCACGACCAGCTTCTTCCATAGTCAAATAGTAGTTACCCAAAACCATGTCCTGAGATGGAGTAACAACTGGTTTACCGTCTTTCGGGTTCAAGATATGCTCAGCAGCTAGCATGAGGATACGAGCTTCTGCTTGGGCTTCTTCTGAAAGCGGTACGTGGATGGCCATTTGGTCCCCGTCAAAGTCGGCATTGTAGGCTTCACAGACAAGCGGGTGCAAGCGAAGGGCCTTACCATCAATCAAGACTGGCTCGAAGGCTTGGATACCCAAACGGTGAAGGGTCGGTGCGCGGTTCAAAAGAACTGGGTGTTCTTTGATAACTTCTTCCAGGATATCCCAGATGCGTTCGTCTCCACGTTCCACCAAGCGTTTAGCTGCCTTAACGTTTTGCACGATGTCACGGGCAACGATTTCGCGCATCACGAATGGTTTAAAGAGCTCGATCGCCATTTCACGTGGCACACCACATTGATACATCTTAAGCGTTGGACCAACGGCGATAACAGAACGTCCTGAGAAGTCAACACGTTTACCGAGCAAGTTTTGACGGAAGCGTCCTTGTTTCCCTTTAAGCATGTGGCTTAATGATTTCAGTGGACGGCTACCTGGTCCTGTAATCGGACGACCACGACGACCGTTGTCAATCAAAGCGTCAACCGCTTCTTGCAGCATACGCTTCTCATTTTGAACGATGATACCTGGTGCATTCAACTCAAGCAAACGAGCCAAGCGGTTGTTACGGTTGATAACACGACGGTAAAGGTCGTTCAAGTCAGATGAGGCAAAACGGCCACCATCCAACTGCAACATTGGACGAAGGTCTGGTGGAATAACCGGAAGGATGTTGAGAATCATCCATTCAGGTTTGTTTCCAGACTTGTAAAAGGCATCCAAAACATCCAAACGGCGGATGGCTTTGACACGTTTTTGTCCAGTAGCTGTTTTCAACTCTTCTTTGAGTTCAGCAATTTCTTTTTCAAGATCTACTTGTTTCAAAAGGTCTTGGATGGCTTCGGCACCCATTTTGGCAACGAATGAACCATAACCATATTCACGCAAGCGCTCACGGTATTCGCGCTCTGTCATGATAGACTTGTGCTCAAGCGGTGTATCCTTCGGATCAATCACCACATAAGCCGCAAAGTAGATAACTTCCTCGAGGGCACGAGGGCTCATATCAAGGGTCAAGCCCATACGGCTTGGAATCCCCTTGAAATACCAGATGTGAGATACAGGAGCTTTCAACTCGATGTGCCCCATACGCTCACGACGAACTTTTGTACGCGTTACTTCAACCCCACAGCGGTCACAAACAATCCCTCTGTAACGAATGCGTTTGTACTTCCCACAAGCACATTCCCAGTCTTTTGTAGGACCAAAGATGACTTCGTCAAAGAGTCCTTCACGTTCTGGTTTCAAGGTACGGTAATTGATTGTTTCAGGTTTTTTGACTTCTCCATAAGACCATGAACGGACTTTGCTTGGAGAAGCTAGGGTGATTTGCATACTTTTAAAACGATTTACATCAACCACTATTTCTTCCCTTTCTATTCTAAGTGAACTGCTTATTCTTGTTCAGCAGCTTCTTCTGTTGCTTCCGCTTTTGTTGCTTTCTCAGCTTCTTCAGCTTCAAAGGCTGCTTTAGCCTCTTGGGCTGCTTTTTCGCGGGCTTTTTCAAGGTCATCTACGTGGATGACATCTTCGTCCATTCCTTCATCCAAGTCGCGAAGTTCCACTTCTTGGTCATCTTCGTCAAGGACACGCATGTCAAGACCAAGAGATTGCAATTCTTTGACAAGAACTCGGAAGGATTCTGGAACACCTGGTTTTGGAATTGGTTTTCCTTTTGTAATAGCTTCATAAGCTTTCAAACGTCCGTTGATATCGTCAGACTTGTAAGTCAAGATTTCTTGAAGGACGTTTGACGCACCATAGGCTTCAAGAGCCCAAACTTCCATCTCACCGAAACGTTGTCCACCAAATTGAGCTTTACCTCCGAGTGGTTGTTGGGTAACGGTTGAGTATGGTCCGACTGAACGAGCGTGCAATTTATCATCAACCATGTGGTGGAGTTTGATCATGTACATGACACCAACTGATACACGGTTGTCAAACGGCTCTCCTGTACGTCCATCGTAAAGGATTGTTTTGGCATCACTATCCATACCTGCTTCTTTAACAGTTTCCCAAAGGTCATCCGAACTTGCTCCGTCAAAGACTGGTGTCGCGATGTGGATACCAAGGGTACGAGCAGCCATACCAAGGTGGAGTTCCATAACCTGACCGATATTCATACGTGATGGAACCCCAAGTGGGTTCAACATGATATCGACTGGAGTTCCGTCTGGAAGATAAGGCATGTCTTCTACAGGAACGATACGAGAGACAACCCCTTTGTTTCCGTGACGTCCGGCCATCTTATCTCCGACCTTGATCTTACGTTTTTGAGCGATGTAGACACGAACTAGCATGTTAACACCTGATTGCAACTCATCTCCATTTGCACGGGTAAAGATCTTAACATCACGAACGACACCATCGGCACCGTGAGGTACACGAAGAGAAGTGTCACGGACTTCACGAGACTTATCTCCGAAGATAGCGTGCAAGAGACGTTCTTCAGCTGAAAGGTCTTTCTCACCCTTAGGTGTGACTTTACCTACCAGGATATCCCCTTCTTTAACCTCAGCACCGATACGGATAATACCCATTTCGTCAAGGTCTTTAAGAGCATCTTCACCAACGTTTGGAATTTCACGAGTAATTTCTTCAGGCCCAAGCTTTGTATCACGCGTTTCTGATTCGTATTCTTCGAGGTGGACAGATGTATAGACATCGTCTTTGACCAAGCGTTCGCTCATGATAACGGCATCCTCGAAGTTGTAACCTTCCCATGTCATGTAGGCAACGATTGGGTTTTGTCCAAGCGCCATTTCCCCTTTTTCCATAGAAGGTCCGTCAGCGATAAAGTCGCCTTTTTCAACGACATCGCCAACTTTAACAAGCGTGCGTTGGTTGTAAGCAGTACCTGAGTTTGAACGACGGAATTTTTGGATGTGGTAAACGTCCAATGAACCATCTTCACGGCGTACTTCTACCTTGTCAGCATCTGCGTATGTAACTTTACCATCATACTGGGCAATAACAGCCGCTCCAGAATCATGGGCTGCTTGGTATTCCATACCAGTACCAACGTAAGGTGCTTTGGGATCAATCAAAGGCACAGCCTGACGTTGCATGTTGGCACCCATGAGGGCACGGTTGGAGTCATCGTTTTCCAAGAAAGGAATACATGCTGTCGCAACGGCAACTACCTGTTTTGGTGACACGTCCATGTAGTCAACCACTTCTGCTGGATACTCTTGGTTGACCCCTTGGTGACGTCCCATGACAACTTTCTCAGCAAAAGTACCGTCTTCGTTGAGGCGAGAGTTAGCCTGCGCTACAGTAAATTCATCTTCTTCATCGGCTGTCAACCAAACGATTTCGTTTGTGACTACACCTGTTTCACGGTCAACCTTACGGTATGGTGTTTGAACAAATCCATACTTGTTCAAGTGACCATATGATGACAAGTTATTGATCAAACCGATGTTAGGTCCTTCAGGTGTCTCGATTGGACACATACGACCATAGTGAGTATAGTGCACGTCACGAACTTCATATCCAGCACGGTCACGAGTCAAACCACCAGGTCCCAAGGCTGACAAACGGCGTTTGTGAGACAACTCAGAAAGCGGGTTGTGTTGGTCCATGAACTGTGACAACTGTGATGAACCAAAGAATTCTTTAACCGCAGCTGTTACAGGACGGATATTGATGATTTGTTGTGGTGTTAAAACTTCATTGTCCTGAACAGACATACGTTCACGGACATTACGTTCCATACGAGAAAGCCCAAGACGTACTTGGTTGGCAAGCAATTCACCAACTGCACGGATACGACGGTTTCCAAGGTGGTCGATATCATCCACACGTCCGATACCTTCAGCCAAGTTGAGGAAGTAGCTCATCTCTGCAAGGATATCCGCAGGAGTTACAACACGAATCTTGTCGTCTGGATTGGCATTTCCGATGATGGTTACAACACGGTCTGGGTCCGTTGGAGCAACAACCTTGAATTTTTGAAGGACAACTGGTTCTGTCAAAACAGCTGCATCGTTTGGAATATAAACGATCTTGTTCAAGTCGCCATCCAAGTGACTCTCGATACTTTCAATCACGCTACGAGTCATAATGGTACCAGCTTCTACCAAGATTTCACCAGTTTCAGGGTCTACCAATGGCTCCGCAATGGTTTGGTTGAGCAAACGTGTTTTAACATTGAGTTTTTTATTGATCTTGTAACGACCAACTGCTGCCAAGTCATAGCGACGTGGGTCAAAGAAACGAGCTACAAGCAAGCTACGTGAGCTTTCAGCAGTCTTGGGCTCACCTGGACGAAGGCGTTCGTAGATTTCTTTCAAGGCTTCGTCTGTACGAGAGTCCATTGGATTCTTGTGGATATCTTTTTCAACAGTATTGCGAACCAATTCGCTGTCACCGAAGATATCAAAGATTTCATCATCACCTGAGAAACCAAGTGCACGAACCAAGGTCGTAAATGGAATCTTACGAGTACGGTCGATACGAGTATAAGCGATGTCTTTTGAGTCGCTTTCAAGTTCCAACCAAGCTCCACGGTTAGGGATAACAGTTGAGCCGTATCCCACTTTACCGTTCTTGTCTACTTTGTCGTTAAAGTAAACACCTGGTGAGCGGACCAACTGAGAAACGATAATACGTTCACCACCATTGATGATGAAAGTACCCATTTCGGTCATGATTGGGAAATCACCAAAGAAGACTTCTTGTGTCTTGATTTCGCCTGTTTCTTTATTGATCAAGCGGAAGGTTACAAAAATTGGTGCTGAGTAGCTAGCATCGTGGATACGTGCTTCTTCGAGCGTGTATTTTGGTTCCTTGATTTCATAGCCAACAAATTCCAACTCCATAGTTTCTGTGAAGTTTGAAATTGGCAATACATCTTCAAATACTTCCTTAAGACCGTGATCTAGGAAATCTTTGAATGAATCCGTTTGAATTTCAATCAAATTTGGTAAGTCAAGAACTTCTTTGATTCTTGAAAAACTACGACGGGTACGATGTTTCCCGTATTGAACGTCATGTCCTGCCAAGATGATTCTCCTTTGTAAATAAATTCCAAGCCTTGTCAATCAGGCTTTTCTAATCGTCATATGGTTTTAAAAACCCCTATCACCGTGTCCCTTTGACGAATTTTCAGAATCTTTAAATCTTTGTTACAAGCACTCAAAAACCTGAAAAAAAGCACAAAAAGAGCAGCTAAATCTGACTTTTTCAGAAGATTTAACTGCTGTGAGCCTTGTCTGGACAATATTTCAGACAAAACCTACGACAAATGATTGTTCTTATTATACCTTATTTAGCCAGATTTTTCAAGGTTTTTTTACTACTTTTTAAACAATCTTTTCCTATATATTATTTTAAAATTTCAAGAGAATGAAGCATTATATTTTCTCTTAAAAGTTAGGAAAACGCTTGCACTAATGTTTACCTCGTGCTATACTGTTAGGGAACAACTACAAAAGGAGAATTGTGATGAAAAAGATCCCATCTCAAACTGAGAAAAAAATGATTTACGGTATCCGTTCCTTGAAAAACGGAACTGGTTCTGTCCTCATTGGTGCCAGCATTGTCCTGCTTTCTGCTACAATGCCAACTATTTCGGCCAATGAAAACCTTCCTCAAACTCAGGAAAATACCAGCGCTGTGACCAAGGCCCCTACTGAGACTGAAACGAGTCAAACTCAAAAGGAAACGCCTATTTCTGAACAAAAGAATGCAAACGCTTCCCTTGATTCTAAAAAGGAAGCTCCAGCTGCGGAAACTACTACAGCACTAGAAACACCTAAAACAGAAGATGCTAGCACAAGCCAGGCTAACAGCAAGGAAGAGAAAGTAGATGCCAGCACTTCAACGCCAACTTCAGATCAAAAACCACAAGCTGACACATATTCTGAAGAAGCCATCGCAGACAACTACTTCCGCATCCATGTAAAAAAACTCCCTGAAGAAAACAAGGATTCTCAAGGTCTTTGGACATGGGACGATGTTGAAAAACCATCTGAAAACTGGCCAAATGGAGCCAAGTCCTTCAAGGATGCCAAGCAAGATGACTACGGCTATTACCTAGATGTCAAACTCAAAAATGAACAAGCCAAGAAAGTCAGCTTCCTCATCAACAATACAAAAGGCGATAATCTTACTGGAGATCGTTCTGTAGAGCGTCTATCTCCAAAAATGAATGAAGCTTGGCTAGATGAAAACTACAAAGTTTACAACTATCAACCTCAGCCTGCGGGAACCGTCCGCGTCAACTACTACCGTACTGATGGTAATTATGATAAGAAATCTCTCTGGTACTGGGGAGATGTCAAGAACCCAAGTAATGGTGAATGGCCTGATGGAACAGACTTTACAGCAACTGGAAAACACGGTCGTTACATTGATATTCCTCTCAATGAAGCTGCTAGAGAATTTGGATTTTTACTATTAGATGAAAGCAAGAAAGGCGATGACGTGAAAATCAGAAAAGAAGACTATAAATTCACTGATCTGAAAAACCATAGTCAAATTTTCCTTAAGGATGATGATGAAACCATCTACACCAACCCATACTATGCCCACGATATTCGCATGACTGGTGCCCAACACGTGGCAAAATCTCGTATCGAAAGTAGTTTCTCTACACTAGTTGGAGCCAAGAAAGAAGATATCCTCAAACGTTCAAACATTACGGACCATCAAGGAAACAAGGTTGATATAGCAGATGTTGAACTCGATGAAGCTGGAAAAAAAGTAACCTACATTGGTGATTTCTTTGATACTCAAAATCCTTATACAGTTGCCTACGATTCAGACCGTTTTACCACACGTTCAAGTTGGCGCCTCAAGGATGAGACCTACAGTTATGACGGTCCACTCGGCGCAACCCTAAAAGAAGATGGCAAGCGTGTCGACCTTACCCTCTGGTCTCCAAGTGCTGATAAGGTTTCAGTTGTCGTCTACGACAAGAAAGATCCTGAAAAAGTTGTCGGAACAGTCGCTCTTGAAAAGGGAGAAAAAGGAACCTGGAAACAAACTTTGGACGCAAACTCTGGTCTAGGTATCAGCAACTACACTGGCTATTACTACCACTACCAGATCGAGCGCCAAGGTAAAACCGTTCTCGTTCTTGACCCTTATGCCAAATCATTAGCGGCTTGGAACAGTGATCTAGCAAAAACAGACCCCGCCCATAAAGTTGCTAAAGCTGCCTTTGTGGACCCAGCAAAACTAGGTCCACAAGACTTGACCTATGGTAAGATTCGCAACTTCAAATCACGTGAAGATGCTGTCATCTACGAGGCACATGTCCGCGACTTTACTTCAGATCCTGCCATCGCAAAAGATTTAACTAAACCATTTGGTACCTTTGAAGCCTTTATCGAAAAACTAGACTACCTCAAAGACTTGGGCGTGACTCATATCCAGCTCCTCCCAGTCTTGTCTTACTACTATGTTAATGAATTGAAAAACCAAGAACGTTTGTCTGCCTATGCTTCAAGCAACAGCAACTACAACTGGGGTTATGACCCTCAAAACTATTTCTCCTTGACTGGTATGTACTCAAGTAATCCTAAGGACCCAGAAAAACGTATCGCAGAATTTAAAAACCTCGTCAACGAGATTCATAAACGTGGCATGGGTGCTATCTTAGACGTAGTTTACAACCATACTGCCAATGTTGATATTTTTGAGGATATTGAGCCAAACTACTACCACTTCATGGACGCAGACGGAACTCCACGTACTAGCTTTGGAGGCGGTCGTTTAGGAACAACCCACTACATGTCTAAACGAGTCCTAGTTGACTCTATCAAGTACCTGGTTGAAACTTACAAAGTGGATGGCTTCCGTTTCGATATGATGGGAGATCATGATGCGGCTTCAATCGAAGAAGCATACAAGGCTGCACGCGCCCTCAATCCAAACCTGATCATGCTAGGTGAAGGTTGGAGAACCTATGCTGGTGATGAAAATACGCCTACTAAACCTGCTGATCAGGATTGGATGAAACACACAGATACTGTCGCTGTCTTTTCAGATGATATCCGTAACAACCTCAAATCTGGTTATCCAAATGAAGGCCAACCTGCCTTTATCACAGGTGGCAAGCGAGATATCAACACTATCTTTAAAAATCTGATTGCTCAACCAACTAACTTTGAAGCAGACAGCCCTGGAGATGTTATCCAGTATATCGCAGCCCATGATAACTTGACCCTCTTTGACATCATTGCCCAGTCGATCAAAAAAGACCCAAGCAAGGCTGAAAACTACGCTGAGATCCATCGTCGTTTGCGACTTGGAAACCTCATGGTCTTGACTGCTCAAGGAACTCCGTTTATCCACTCTGGGCAGGAATATGGACGTACCAAACAATTCCTTGATCCAGCCTATAAGACTCCTGTTCCTGAAGATAAGGTTCCAAACAAGTCTCACTTGTTGCGCGACAAGGACGGCAAGCCATTTGTCTATCCTTACTTTATCCATGACTCTTATGACTCTAGTGATGCTGTCAACAAGTTTGACTGGACCAAGGCTACAGATGGCAAAGCATATCCTGAAAATGTCAAGAGTCGTGACTACATGAAAGGATTGATCGCTCTTCGTCAATCTACAGACGCCTTCCGACTCAAGAGTCTGCAAGATATCAAGGAGCGCGTCCACCTCATTACTGTGCCAGGACAAAATGGCGTTGAAAAAGAAGACGTGGTCATCGGCTACCAAATTACTGCTCCAAACGGTGATATCTACGCTGTCTTTGTCAATGCGGATGATAAGGCTCGCGAATTCAACTTGGGAACTGCCTTTGCTCACTTGAGAAAGGCCGAAGTCCTCGCAGATGAAAATCAAGCCAGACCAGTAGGAATCGCTAAACCTCAAGGTCTCGAATGGACTGAAAAAGGCTTGAAATTGAACGCTCTCACTGCCGTTGTTCTCCGCTTGTCTCAAGGCGGTGCTATTGTCGCCCCAGCTGTGGAAGAAAAACCAGAATTTGATCTTTCTAGCTTAGAAGTTGAACCAGAACAAGGCCGAGCTCAAAACCTAGCAGCCAATCCTGAAACTCAAGAAACTGCTGCAGAGGCTCACTCTCAGAACCTCCTTCCAAACACAGGAACTGAGAGCAAATCACTTCTTGCCCTTGCTGGATTCAGTATCCTTGCCCTTCTCGGACTTGGATGGTTGATAAAAAACAAGAAAGAAAACTGATACTCAATGATAATCAAAGAGTAAACTAGAAAGCTAGCCACAGGCTGCTCAAAGCACAGCTTTGAGGTTGTAGATAAGGCGAAGTTGACCTGGTTTGAAGATATTTTCAAAGAATATAACCTAACCCTCCTATAGAGAAAACACCCCATGGTCAGAAGAATCTTCTAGTTATGGGGTGTTGTTTTTATGATACACTTGTCTATCAAATCATATATTCTACACTATAGCTAGCATCTGATAAGATGCGAGCCAGGAACTGCTTGGTTCGTTCTTCTTGTGGACGACTAAAGAAATCGTGGGGATTGTTCTCCTCTACGATACGGCCTCCATCCATAAAAATAACGTGGTTAGCGACATCTCTAGCAAATCCCATTTCATGCGTGACGACCACCATGGTCACACCTTCTCCCGCCAACTGTTTCAGAACATCCAAAACATCTCCAACCAACTCAGGGTCTAGTGCCGATGTTGGTTCATCTAGCAAAATGACCTCGGGCTTAACGGCAATGGCACGCGCAATTCCTATTCGTTGTTGTTGCCCTCCAGATAGCTGAGAAGGGTAGTAGTCCTTATAGGCCAGTAAACCAACTTTTTCTAAGGCAGATTCTGCACGTTTGAGCGCTTCTTCCTTGGGAACTTTACGAGCTATAATGAGGCCTTCTAGAATATTTTCCAGAGCAGTTTTATTTGCAAAGAGATTGTAGTGTTGGAAAACAAAGGCTGTTTTTTGGCGAATTTCTAGAATGTCTTTCTTGCTTAATTTGGCTAAGTCATAGGTCTTTCCTGCCAAGGTCAAACGGCCGCTATCAGCTTTTTCTAAGTGGTTGAGACAACGGAGAAAAGTCGTTTTCCCCGAACCTGATGGTCCTAAAATAACGACGACATCCCCTTGGTTGACCTGGAGATTGACATCCTCCAGGACTTGCCTCTCACCAAATGTTTTTGCGATATGTTCTACTTGTAACATCCTGTCCTCCTATACAAAACGCGCGCTAGATGCTTTCGCTCTCTTTTCTTTTTTCACATAGCCTTTTTCTAATATAGAAAAGCTCCACTGAATCAAACCACAAATCAAAATATACTGCAAAAATATTACAAAATAAGACTCAAAATACTGATAACCGTAGGACGCTTCTACACGAGCAATAGCGGTGATATCCTTGATAGTCATTACAAAGACCAGAGAGGTCCCTTTGACGATATTAATCACCAGATTGGCCAAGTTAGGCAAGGCTGAGCGCAAGGCTTGAGGAAAAACAATCCTTAGATAGGCCTGGGGCGTAGTCAGCCCAATCGCATGCGCCGCCTCTAGTTGTCCCTTGTCCACCGTCAAGATCGCTGAACGCAAAATCTCCGATAAACTCCCGACTGTCATCAAACTATAAATGATAAAGGCATAGTAGAGAGGATCAAGCTGGAAAATATCAAAGTCACTTCCTATGCTTTTGAGAAATTGATTCAGCAGGCTTGGAAACAAACTATAAAAGAAGAGAATCAATAAAATCGGAGGAGTCGCTCGGATAAATGCCAGATAGACCAGAGAAAAACTCCTCACACCTCGAACCTTGTAAATCTGCCCCAAGGCTAAAAATAGAGCCGGTAAAAAGCTTAAGACCATAGCCACAATCATGATAATCAAGGTGATTGGCACACCCTTCAAGGTCTCCAGAAAGGTCTTTACAATATAGTCTATATCCATTTCTTACCTCCCTTTTGTTTCCAAAGACTTCTCAAGCAAACGACTCAAGCTAGAAATAACCAGGGCAATCCCCCAGTAAAGAAGTGCGACTGCCGTATAGGTTTCCAGAGAGTAGTTCCCTAAATTGCGACTGATCAAGAGATTCCCCGCCCCCATAACATCAACAAAACCAATCGTATAAGCCAAGGCAGCATCCCGCATGAGATTGAGTATAGCGGTCGTTATATTGGGAAGAGCAACTTGAAAAGCTTGGGGAAAAATGATTCTCCAAAAAGTCTGACTTGGAGTCAAACCAATACTAAGCCCGGCCTCTTTCTGTCCCTTTGGAATAGCTTGATAGGCCGCCTTGAAAACCTCGGCAACAATAGCTGCAAACAGGAGAATCATCGTCAGGAGAACAAAAATAGTTTTAGACCAGTTGTTGATATCCAAACCAAGCCACCATTTCAGAAATTCTGGCAAGCCATAAAAGACTAGAAAAAGCAAGACAATCGGCGGTGTACAACGTAGGGTAAAGATATAGCCTTTGGAAATCGCTGCAAAACTCTTGTCTTCTCCTACTTGTGCCCAGGCCAAGAGACCTCCAAAAAGGGAACCAAGAAGAGTGGTAAAAAAGAGAATGGACAAGGTCATAGGAAGTGCCTGCCATAAGCTCGGTAAAAACTGAAAGACCTTGGAAAAATCATAAGAAACCATGCAAAACCCTTTCTAGTCTTGGAATTTCTGACCTAGTCTTTGTCTACATAACTAAAGACATCTTCTTTAAAGTATTGCTGAGATAGCTTAGCAAGCGTACCATCTTCTTTCAACTCTTTGATTGCTTTTTCATATTCTTTAGCGAATTTCTCACCCTTTTCATCACGGTGAATCAAGGGATAAGTTGGAATGCCCTTGTATGGGAACCAGCTGAGTTTATCCGCATATTGGTGGTAAGGGCCATCTTCTGCAGTAACTGCTTTTTCAAAGGACAGTTTGATATCAAAGAAGGCGTCATAACGTCCTTCCAAGACCCAGGCATAGGCATCTGCCACTTTAAAGGATTCAGCTGCTGTTAGCTCAATCGGTGCATCCTGATGTTTTTCATTGTAGCTGGTGATAACATTCCATTGGGCATTCTGTGGAGAGATGGGAACCAATTTCCCTTTATTCTTAGCAAAGTCATCAATGGTTTTGTATTTCTGTTCATCTTCTTTTCTGACAGTAAATCCGATGATGCTCGCTCCGACTGGTTCAGATGGAATGACAAACTTTTTAGCTCGTTCGTCTGTGTACCAAGCTCCCTTGGTTCCGATATCATACTTACCTGATTCTAGACCAATCAAGAGGTCGTCATCACTGGTACCCGTATATTCAAATTGATAGTTTGCCAATTTCTCATCAACAGCCTTCAAAACAGCTACTTCATAACCATCTGATTCCCCTTTTTCATTGACAAAGTCATAAGGTACATAGTTTTGTGTATGGGCAACCTTCAAGGTTATGACTTCAGCAGACGAAGCCGTTTCTCCCTCCTTGGCTGGAGCGCCAGCTAAACTTCTCCCGATAATCGTCGCCCCAATTACTGCAACAACTGCTACACCACCGATAATCCATGCTTTTTTACTCATCTTTTTCTCCTTTAGTTTTCAAGCGCTTCTCTCACCCACTGGATACGTTCAACTGCGATATCACTTGGAATGGTACAATCTGCCCCAAGTACCAAGCCCTGTTCCCCAGCTTCTGCAACTAGTTTCTTTGCCTCAGCCTGAATGGCATCCTTGCTACCAGTATACAGTAAGCCTGTCTTGCCATTTTCGAATCCTCCAAGAACCGTACGCCCCTTGAAAATCTCACGACCTTCCTTGAGAGTGATTCCATCTGGTCCTACAGCCCAGTTAAAGACTTGGGCTGGATAGTCTGCAAAAAGGTGAATATCATTTCGCGCTCCCTCGTAGCCACAGATATGAAGAACAGTAACACCATCAACAGCACTAGCTGCTTCCAGAACAATTATCTCGCTAGGTGCAATGAGGGCTTGATAATCTGCTGCTGACACTCGTTGATCTTGGATGCTTTGCACGCTGAGGTAGATTCCATCTGCACCAGCCTCTTCGATGACAGCTCGACTGAGACTCGCAATATCCTCTGCAATCACATCCAACACCTTTTTAAGGGCTTCAGGATCTTCCACCAGAAAGTCCGCGATAAGGTCATCGCCACCAGATACTTCCCCTAGTAGCCACTTGAGATAGGTCACAGGAGCAAAAATATTGTAAATAGCAACAATATCTTCTGTAAACTCTTGCTTGATTTTCTTAACCAAGGCCACCTGCTCTTTTATCCAAGCGTGCTCTGATCCAAGTGGTTGAATGGTCGCCAATTCTTGAAGTGATTTGTCTTTGGCAATCGCTGGATTTGGATAAGCAAAGTAGCCATCACTCATTAACTTGATAAAGTCTGGCTGAACTTCTCGTATAAAGCGCTTATGGCCCTCGATATTCTTCTCGATAATGACTGGATTTGAGAAACCGTGTAGCCATTCGTCTTCGGATGTGAAATGATGCCAAAAGCCAACTGGCACACGATCAACCTTTTCACCTCTAAATGCTTTTAAAACCCATTCTCTTTTTTCTGACATTCTTATTCTCCATTCCTTACTTTTTCAACTAATAAACTGCTTGCGATATCATTCGAGCGTAGAAAGGGGAGACTGGACTTGGAAAAATCCTGAACTCCATGACATCTCTCTCCATTTTTGCAGTGCCCATTTTTTACGACGCTTATGGCGACAAAGGCAAGCAAACCGACAACTGCAATAAAGATACCCCATCTTTTACTTTTCATAGCTCCTCCTTTTAGAGAACAGCTGCCTGCCGAATCCAGTCCAACCTCTCTAAGTCAAAGTTATCTGGAACAGTACAGTCAGCTCCCAGAAGAACGCCTTTACTACCCGCTTCAGCCAGCAACCGTCTTGTTTCATCTTGCAATTCCACCTTGGAACCTTGATAAAGCAAGCTTTTCTTGCCATTTTCAAATCCACCTAAAACGGCCTTACCCGGAAACAACTCCTTACCCTGTGTCAAACTAACCTCCTCATGATGAGTCGCCCAGTTGACAACTTGCGCTGGATAATCCTTAAATAGCGTCACATCATTGCTCGCACCTTCAAAACCACAGATATGGAGGATATTGGTCCCACCAACCTGATTGGCTGCCTCCAAAATCGCTATATTGCTCGGTTCGATATAGGTTTGGTAGAGTGCTGGTGCGATGCGCTCATCTTGAATTTCCTGAGTGCTGAGGTAAATCCCGTCAACACCGCCTTGCTGGATGATTTTCTGAGTTAGGATAGCAATATCTCCTGCAATCACATCTAGAATAGCTTTGAATTGCTCAGGATT
The DNA here is from genome assembly GCF_001579525.1 of Streptococcus oralis. Lineage (GTDB taxonomy): Bacteria > Bacillota > Bacilli > Lactobacillales > Streptococcaceae > Streptococcus > Streptococcus oralis_M. The sequence continues at coordinate 137,409 of NZ_LQZC01000011.1, forward strand.
TTCTAGCAATAGATCAGCTACTTCCTTATCCCCTCGCGAAGTTTCTGTACGGAACCAGCGCTTGAGGTAGGAGATCGGTGAAAAGATATTGTAGAAAGAAGCAATCTCTTCGGTAAAGGTCTCTCGAATTGCTTGTACCACTTCCACCTGTTGCTGAATCCATGGGTGTTCCTCACCAATCGACTCAATAGAAGTCAGCTCCTGAATGCTTGCGATCTTAGGACTATAGACATTACTTGGATAAAGGAAAAAACCGTCGCTCATAATTTTGACAAAATCAGGGCGAATCCTTTCCACATAGTTGCGATGCCCATCAACACTTTTTTGAAAGATACGTGGATTGTTTAATCCCTGCCCCTTTTCTTCGAGTGTTACAAAATGAAACCAAAATCCCACAGGAACTCTTTCCACTTCATCACCTCGAATCGCTCTAAAGACTAGATCTCTTTTACTTGCCATACCTTTCTCCTTCCATTTGGATTGAAACCATCTTACCACTCCTTTTCCCCTTTTCCCAATATATATTGACTATCAACTCGATTGAAAATTTTTATATCTATAAAGAAAAAAATCCCTGAAAAGCTTGATGTTACTAGCCTTTCAAAGATTCACTTTATTTTCATCTATTTTTCAAAAAGGAGTTGATATAGATTTTCTATCAAGCTGATTGAATTTTTTTATATCCATCTTCATTCCAAAATTAAGTACATAATTTTATCCTAATACCAAATTACTACTGAAAAATTTCTTTTCTCTCGATATTTCCTTGCACAAATCCCACGAAAACGCTGCTATATTAATAGACTATTATTAGGAGGATGGGATTATGAAAATATCCAAAGTTACCATTACAATTGCTTCTACACTTGCTTCCGTCATTTTACTGACTGGCTGTGGCACAAATTCGGCAAATTCACAGACAACACAAAGTAGTACATCTGACAATCAGGTTACAATGACCTATGATCAGTTGCGTTCAAGAGAAAATACTATGTCAACTCTTTGGTATCAAAAAGCAGGCTGAGACCAAGGCACTCTATCTACAAGGTTACAATGTCGCTACTGATCGTTTGAAAGAACTACTAAAAACACAGACAGATAAACCCTACTCTATCGTTTTGGACTTGGACGAAACCGTATTAGACAATAGCCCTTATCAAGCGCAAAATGTTAAAGACGGAACAGCATTTACCCCAGAAAACTGGGATGTCTGGGTAAAAAAAGCTGCAACCAAGGCTGTACCAGGTGCTAAAGACTTTCTCCAATTTGCAGACAAAAACGGTGTCCAAATTTACTATGTATCTGACCGCACGATAGATCAGGTAGATGATACGATCAAAAACCTAGAAAACGAAGGAATTCCTGTACAAAGCCGCGATCATCTCATGTTCTTAGAAAAAGGCGTCAAATCTAAAGAAGGTCGTAGACAAGCAGTCCAAGAAAAAACCAACTTAGTCATGCTACTAGGAGACAATCTTGTGGACTTTGCAGAGTTTTCAAAGACCTCTGAAACTGAGCGCGACCAAAAATTAGAGGAATTACAAAAAGAGTTTGGTGAGAAATTCATCATTTTCCCTAACCCAATGTACGGATCATGGGAAAGCACTGTTTACAATGGTAATAAATTGGATGCCAAGGGTCAAACTGAAGAGCGCCAAAAAAACTTACAAGGTTTTGATAAATAAAATAAGAGAGCTATCTACCAGTTTACACCAACCACAGCTCACAGCTCACAGCTCACAGCTCACAGCTCACAGCTCACAGCTCACAGCTCACAGCTCACAGCTCACAGCTCACAGCTCACGCTGATTATGTAATCAAGCGTATTTTTTGTCAAGCCCTAAAACAGACTTTTTCACATTTTTGTGAGAAGGTCTTTTCTGTTGTGTATGAAAGTGAGGGACTTGTATGAGTCAGACATTCGAAACAGCGATTCAACAAGCCCTACGAGAGGTGGTAGAAAGCTTTGATGAACAGTATGTAGCTGAGGGACTGCTAAAAAAAGATGCTATTATAGTAGATTTAGATAATTATAAACCTGAGTTGGTTGAAAAGATTTTGACAAATGCAATTCTAAATGAAGCATTTACCGAGGAGATTGCTGGTGCGACAATTTTGAAAATCAATGATATCATTCAAATGCTTGAAGTTGATGAATATTGGTCAAACTCTTACACACGTTACACTAACAAAATTGGACTATTCACGAATAATCGTTATTTGGATGAAGTGACAGATGTTGTCCTAAATTTCCCCTACAAAGATGGTATCTTAAAAGCTGGTATGACTAAAGATGATGTATCGAGGGAAGATGCTGAAGAATCTTTTTTAAATGAGATAGTTGCTAGAGAGGAGATTGATGTCCTCCTTGATGAAAAGATTTTAAAAAATGCTAAGAAATATGACAAAAACGGCTCTTCTCCTGTATCAGAAATCAAGGATACGGATAACCTGATTATCAAGGGAAACAACCTGTTAGCACTCCACAGTTTGAAAAAACGATTTGCAGGGAAGGTGAAATTGATTTATATCGATCCACCGTATTATTTTACTAAAAAAAAGAAAGAAGATACATTTCCATATAATTCCAACTTTAAATTATCTACTTGGCTGACTTTTATGAAAAATCGATTGGAAATTGCCAAAGATTTATTGTCTGATGATGGAGCCATTTTTGTTCAGATAAGTGACGATGGCGTTGGAGAACTTCATGTTTTGTTAAAAGAAATTTTCAAGAAAGAGAATTTTATTAATAAGATCACCTTAAAAACAAAGTCTCCTTCAGGATTTGCTAGTGTTAACCCAGGTGTATTCGAAACAGCAGAGTATATTCTTTCTTTTGCAAAAGATAAAACAAAATGGAAGTATAACACTCAGTATGTGCGTTCTGACTATGATCCAAATTATAAATTTTACATTCTCAATAAAAACGAAGACCACTCAAATTGGGAAATCGAAAATATTGGTGACTATATTGCCAAAAAACAAGGTTTTAAAAATAAAAGAGAAGCGAAACAAAATCTTGGAGGAGTAATTTTTGATAATTTAGTAGCAGATTTTGCTTTAAAAAATGCGGAGTCTATTTACCGTGAGACTTCAATTAATGACAATGCAAGTAGCGTTTTGGTTGATTTGAGAAACAAGTCTAAATACGATACAGAAACAATTTTTTTCCAATCTAGGGAAAATAATTATGATGTTTATGTAAAAAATGGTCAAGAACTAACCTTATATTCTAAAAAAATAAGAGAGATTGATGGAGAACGTGTTCCTAGTATCCAACTGTCAAATATTTGGATGGATACTCCTTATGAAGGAATTGCTAAAGAAGGCGGAGTCACCTTGAAGGGCGGGAAAAAACCAGAAAAATTAATTCGTCGAATTATCGAATTAGCCACCGACAGGGGGGATTTGGTTCTTGATTATCATCTTGGTTCAGGAACAACTGCAGCGGTGGCTCATAAATTAAATAGACAGTATATAGGCTTTGAACAGTTGGATTATGGGGAAAATGATAGCATTGCTAGATTGGAAAGAGTTATTCAAGGTGAAAGTAGTGGAATTTCTAAAACAGTCAACTGGTCTGGCGGTGGTTCATTCATTTATGCTGAGTTAATGGACAAAAATGCGACCTTTATTGATGCTGTTCTTAACTCTAAACATTCTGATGAATTAAAGGCTATCTTTGATGACATGAAAGCCACACTTGATTTTGATTTCAGAGTGGATTTACAAGAAGTCGACCAATCTATCTGGGATGAAGATTTTGAAATGCAGAAAAAAATTCTTGTGAAAATTATTGACAAAAACCAGCTCTATCACAACTACTCTGAAATTGATGATGAAACCATTAAATCGCAATTATCCCAATCAGATTATGATTTCAATAAGAGTTTTTATGGGGAGAAATGATGGTTAGAAAAGCAAAGAAAAAAGAACTGATCTTTGAACTCTTCGATGAATTGAAACAGCTGGATATGGATATTTTGAACGAACAGCATGGTTGGGAATTACCGCAGTATATTATAGAAAATCTCAAGCATGAACCACGTTCCTATCAGAGTGAAGCTATTCGTTATTTTCACTACACTCAATCATCGGATACTTTCAAGTTTCGAAAGCCAAGACAACTCATGTTCAATATGGCAACTGGTTCGGGAAAGACTGATTTGATGGCTGGTTTAATCCTCTATCTCTATAAAGAAAAAGGGCATCAAAATTTTCTGTTTACAGTGAATACAAATGGTGTTCTGAGTAAGACCATTGATAATCTAACGAATGCTCAATCTACGAAGTTTCTTTTCAATTCCAACTTAGAAATTGATGGGGAACATATCTTTATCAACCAGATTTCAGGAAGATTTCCAGATTTTCCTAATAAAAATGTAATTAATATTAAGTTTGTTTCAATTCAAACATTGACAAATGACCTTTTCACACAAGCAGAAAATATCATGTCATTAACAGATTACCAGAAGACAAAAATGGTTATTCTGGCGGATGAAGCCCATCACTATTCTGCTTCTACGAAAAAGAAAAATAAAGCAGAATTGGAAAAAGTCTCATGGGAAAAAAGCCTACTTGATCTCCTTCACGCACATGCTGATAATCTCTTGCTAGAATTTACCGCAACACTTGATTTTGACGATGAGACCATTTATCAAAAATATCGAGATAAGATTATTTACCGTTATACCTTGGATTCATACATAAAAGAGCGATATTCAAAAAATGTAAGACGCATTCAGACGGGAAATTCCAATGAAGATAATATGCTTAGTACTGTTCTTCTGAGTGAATATCGTCGCAAATTTGCTCTAGAAAAATTTGGAATTGAGATAAAACCAGTCATTCTTTTCAAATCGCATAAAATCGATGCTTCCTATGAAGCAAATAATCTATTCAATGAGATGATTGATAGTCTGACCGTGGAAAGTTTAAGGTCGTTCCTTATTTCACAATTGAGAAGTGTATCAGAAGAGCAAAGCCATACCCTACAGCTAGCTTATCAGTATTATCTCGAAAAGGATGATCTTTCAACTGTTATTCGAGAAATTAAGCGTGGTTTTTCACCAGCTAGAATTCTAAATGCAAATGATTCAGATAGTGGCTCAAAAGGGTTGCTAGAAACAGGACAGTATCAAGCCCTCAATTCGCTTGAATCGCCCAATAATCTGTACCGTGTAGTCTTTGCCGTAGCAAAATTAACAGAAGGTTGGGATGTCCTCAATCTTTACGATATCGTTCGTATTAGCAACTTGGGAAAAATGAATGATAAAAGAGATGCTAAATCAACCAATTCCGAGGCTCAGTTGATCGGACGTGGGGCGCGATACAATCCTTTCTCCTTAAATCAAAAGATTTCTTACCAAAGACGATTTGATGAATCAGATGAAACAGCAAGTCTTTTGTTGGAAACACTACACTACCATACCCTTAATGAACCGCAATACATCAAGAATTTGATGGAATCACTTGACAAGATGAATCTTGCGACTGGGACGGATGAAAAAAATCCTCCAATTGAAATCAAACTGAAACCCTCTTTCAAGAAAACCCAAATCTTTAAAACAGGTAAGCTTTACTATAATGAAACTGAGGAAATTCCTGACAGTCACTATGTGAATTTACGTGCATATGGTATTGAAATTTCTAAGCTAGCCAATGTAATCTATTTTAAATCCACCTATGAAACAGCTTACCTTTCAGCTGAAGCAATAGAGTTAAAAACGTCCCAATTGAGGGGAATTGATATTCGTTACTTTAAAAAATCAATTAGCCGCTCTAACTTTTTCCGTTTTGAAAATCTGAAAAAATATCTTCCAAATCTCAAGTCTATGGATGAGTTTTGGGGTGAAAATTGGCTAGATTTGCAAAATTTTACACTCTCTGTCACAACAGAAAAAGAAACCATTGTAGAAGATTTTTCCGCTATGGAAAAGCTGAAAATTGTTGATAACTTTTTTAACCTACTGGCTGCCCAAATAAAGGCAGGTTATCGTAAAGCTAGAGGTACGAATCGTTTTGTTGGATATCCTATTGAAGAATATCTCGTTGATTATCGCAAACGAATACCTAATTATGATACAGCTAAACAGAGTGGCTCCTTAATCGAACAAAAAGTAACTAATATTAGTTTTGAAAAATTTGACTTTTTTGCTTACCAATCTGCTATAATCAATAGAAATGAGGAAAATCTAGTTAATGCTATCGCCAATCACATTGATGAACTAAGAGAACAATACGGTGATGTTTTCCTCATTCGGATGGACGAAAACATGCTAAAGGGGACAGATAAAGTTGAACAATTGAAATTGCACCAATTTGAGGAGAACCCACGGGTAATCAATTTTTCAGGATTTCAGCCAGACTTTATCCTACTTCTTCAAAATAAGGATTACTATCTTCAAATCTTCATTGAACCCAAAGGTGAACAATTGGCAGAAAAAGATAGATGGAAGGAGGAACTTCTTTTATACATCAATGACCATCAAGAAGATTTGGTTTTCGAGGATGAAGTTGATGGAGTTATCATCAAAGGACTTAAATTCTATAATCAAGAAAATAGTAAACAAACACTCAATCAATTAGCACAGGTAGCTCTTGAAAAACCACATTTTGGTGGAAATATTAGGCTGGATTTATTCTAAGTATCAAAAAGACGATTTCCAAGCGGAAATCGTCTTTTTTACTATTTTATCTTGTACTTGATATAAAATAGTATATATTCCACTGGATAGTATGCTCTATCGCTTGTATCACTTCCACCTGTTGCTGAATCCAAGGGTGATCCTCACCAATCGACTCAACCGATTGAATTTTTTTATATCCTCTCTTTCATGGCAAAGTAAGCTCGTACTTTGGGGGCCACTTGTGTGCCGAAGAGTTCAATAGCTCTCAAAACTTGATCATGTGGCATAGAACCAAGCGGTAGATGGAGCATGAAGCGGTCCAAGTCTAAATCCTCAATCATGCGAATCAATTTTTCTGCTACCTGATCAGGATTTCCCACAAACATGGCTCCATTTGGACCAACTTGCTCCAAATATTGCTCATAGGTCAACTCCTGCCAGTGCGGACGGTCTTTGGAAATAGTATCCACTACTTGCTTGGTCGGATGGAAATAATCTTTGACAGCCTGCTCGCCATCTTCAGCAATCCAGCCCCAAGAATGAGCCCCCACTTTTAGGTCTTTATCTGCATGACCTGCTTCCCTACCAATCTTACGATAAGCTTGAATCAACTTTTTAAAATAACGCGGATTGCCACCGATAATAGCATAGACAATCGGCAACCCCGCCTGAGCAATCTTCACTGTTGACTCTACATGACCTCCTGTCGCCACCCACAATGGCAATTTGTCCTGAACAGGACGAGGATAGACTTCTTTTCCAGCAATGCTTTGAGTCAATTGCCCCTGCCAGTTCACTTTGGTGCTTTCATTTGCCAACTGAAGCAGATCTAACTTTTCATCAAAGAGAGCTTCATAGTCTTTCAAGTCATAGCCAAACAGAGGGAAGGATTCGGTGAATGAACCACGCCCAGCCATAATCTCCGCACGGCCATTTGACAAGGCATCGATGGTAGCATATTGTTGGAACAAGCGAACCGGATCCATACTCGAGAGAATGCTGACTGCACTGGTCAAACGAATTTTCTTGGTATTCACTGCCCCAGCTGCAAGAATAATCTCTGGGGCTGATACCGCAAAGTCCTCCCGATGATGCTCCCCAATCCCGTACACATCCAAACCAACCTTATCAGCCAGCTCAATTTCTGCCACCAACTGACGAATGCGTTCATCATGACTGTAAATCTGCCCAGTCGCCTCCAGGGCTGTTGTTTCACCAAATGTTGAAATTCCTAATTCTACCATCCTGTTTCCTCGCTATCTCTTTTAGTTTTTAGGGTATTTTATCACTAATTAGTTTTATTTTCAATGAATTTGCTCATTAGAAAAAGCCTAGATGAACTAGACTTTCTTAGCTTATTCTACTGTTACTGACTTAGCAAGGTTACGTGGTTTGTCCACATCAAGGCCACGGTGGAGTGTTGCAAAATAAGCGACCAATTGCGTTGGTACGACCATTGAGATTGGTGAGAGGTAAGGGTGGACGGTCGTAAGGACGATATCGTCTGTCTCTTTAGCAACATTCTCTTCTGCGATAGTGAGAACCTTGGCACCACGGGCTGCGACCTCTTGGATATTTCCACGAGTATGGTTAGCAAGGACTGGATCTGACAAGAGGGCCAAGACAGGCGTTCCTTCTTCAATCAAGGCAATGGTCCCGTGCTTGAGTTCTCCTGCCGCAAAGCCTTCACATTGGATGTAAGAAATCTCTTTTAGCTTAAGACTGGCTTCCATGGCTACATAGTAGTCTTGACCACGTCCGATGTAAAAGGCATTGCGAGTGGTTTCGAGAAGGTCACGAACCTTTGCATCAATGGTTTCTTTTTCTGAAAGGGTTGATTCGATAGACTGAGCTACGATTGACAACTCATGAACCAGATCAAAGGCTTGCGCTTTGGCATTCCCGTTTGCTTCTCCGACTGCTTTTGCAAGGAAGGCAAGGGCTGCGATTTGCGCTGTATAGGCCTTGGTTGACGCCACAGCAATTTCAGGACCCGCGTGAAGGAGCATAGTGTGGTTGGCTTCACGAGAAAGAGTTGAACCTGGAACGTTTGTCACTGTCAAGCTTGGGATCCCCATTTCATTAGCCTTAACCAAAACTTGACGGCTGTCAGCTGTTTCACCAGACTGGCTGATAAAGATGAAGAGTGGTTTTTTGCTGAGAAGTGGCATACCGTAGCCCCACTCAGATGAGATTCCAAGTTCAACTGGTGTATCCGTCAATTCTTCCAGCATCTTCTTAGAAGCAAATCCTGCGTGGTACGATGTTCCAGCTGCAAGAATGTAGATACGGTCAGCGTCTTGAACAGCCTTGATGATAGCTGGATCTACGACAACTTGACCAACCTCATCTGTGTAGGCTTGGATGAGCTTACGCATAACTGTTGGTTGCTCATCAATTTCCTTGAGCATGTAGTAAGGGTAAGTCCCCTTACCGATATCTGACAAGTCAAGCTCGGCAGTATAGCTAGCACGCTCACGGCTGTTACCATCATAGTCTTGAACTTCCACACTATCAGCCTTGACGATTACCAACTCTTGGTCATGAATTTCCATGTATTGGTTGGTCTCACGAATCATGGCCATAGCATCTGAGCAGACCATGTTATAACCTTCTCCAAGACCAATCAAAAGTGGTGATTTATTCTTAGCCACGTAGATGACTTCAGGATTTTGTGAATCAATCAAGGCAAAGGCATAAGACCCACGGATGATGTGAAGGGCTTTTTTGAAGGCTTCAAGAACTGACAAGCCATCTTCTTCTGCAAATTTCCCAATCAAGTGAACAGCGATTTCCGTATCGGTTTGCCCCTTGAAGTGGTGACCTGCAAGGTATTCTTCCTTGATTTCAAGGTAGTTTTCAATCACCCCATTGTGCACCAAGACAAAACGTCCTGTCTCAGATCGGTGTGGGTGAGCATTGTCTTCCGTTGGTTTCCCGTGAGTCGCCCAACGAGTATGTCCGATACCAGTTGTCCCCTCAACACCTGCTGTCTTGGCAGACAATTCTGCGATACGACCGACAGCCTTAACCAGGTGATTTTCAGCACCACCTAGGACAAAAATCCCCGCCGAATCATAGCCACGGTATTCGAGCTTTTCAAGCCCTTGAATCAAAATATCAGTTGCATTTGTGTTTCCAACAACACCAACAATTCCACACATAGTATATACGACACAGACTAGCTGTGCTTTCTCCTTAAATTGGTATAGTCTGATTTCCCTTTTACAGAATCAGCAAAAACAGTATATACTTGTTTTTCTCACTTGTCAAGAATAAAAATTGGTATAGTTTTTCTAGACGGTATTTTATCAAGATTTCACTTGATACCTGACAAGTCAGCATCAATTACTTATAATAAAAAGAGGAGGTATTTGCCATGTGGTTTTTCTTCGCACTTTTATCAGCTATCTTTGCAGCCTTAACGTCAATTTTAGCCAAGATTGGGATTGAAGGAGTTCCATCCAATCTAGCAACCGCTATTCGTACAGTCGTCGTCATTCTTATGGCCTGGGCCATGGTTTTCTTGACCAATAGTCAGACCGAAATTGTCAACATCAGTAGAAAAAGTTGGCTCTTTCTCATCTTATCAGGCTTAGCCACTGGCGCCTCCTGGCTCTGCTACTACAAGGCCTTGCAGCTGGGCAATGCGACTGAGGTATCTGCTGTCGATAAATTCAGTCTCGTCATTACCCTCGTTCTAGCCTTTTTCTTCCTACAGGATGTCCTGACGTTTAAAACAATTATTGGCTGTATCCTGATTACGATTGGGACCTTGGTGATGATATTGTAATAAAAAGTGAGATGAACGCCATCTCACTCTTTTTATTCTTAAAATCCATTATGGTCGCTGAGTTCCTTGAACCAGTGCCCTGATTTCTTCAGACGGCGTTCTTGTGTTTCCAAGTCTAATTCAACCAAACCATAGCGGTTTTTATAGCTATTGAGCCATGACCAGCAATCAATAAAGGTCCAGATTAAGTATCCTTTACAGTTTGCTCCATCTTCAATCGCACGATGGAGTTCACGAAGATGCCCTTTGACAAAGTCGATACGATAGTCGTCTTGAATCATGCCATTCTCACGGAATTTATCTTCACCCTCAACACCCATGCCATTCTCTGTCAACATCCACTCGATATTGCCATAATTTTCCTTGATGTTTTGAGCGATGTCATAAATCCCTTGCTCATAAATTTCCCAACCGCGGTGAGGATTGATTTTACGGCCCGGCATGACGTAAGGTTCGTAGAAATGCTCTGGCAGAAGAGGGCTATCAGGATGCTTAGCAAATCGAGGTGCCATAACGCGCAAAGGTTGGTAGTAGTTGACTCCAAGAAAGTCCACTGTGTGCTCCCGAATGACTTCCAACTCTTCTGCTGTAGAATCTGGTAGCAAATCATGCTCAGCTAAAATTTCCACCAATTCCTCTGGATAAGCTCCTAAAACAGATGGATCTAGGAAAGATTGGGCTTGGAAGAGGTCGGCAATGCGAGCGGCCTTGACATCCGCAGGATGCTGGCTACGTGGATAGGCTGGCGTCAAGTTAAGGACAATCCCAATCTTAGAATCAGGCAAAATCTCATGACAGGCCTTAACCGCAAGACTACTAGCCAGTTGCGTATGATAAGCAACCTTAACCGCTGCTTGGGCATCCACCTTGTGAGGATAGTGGGCATCGTAAAAATAGCCAAACTCTACAGGGACGATGGGCTCGTTAAAAGTAATCCATTGGTCTACCAAGTCACCGTAAGTCTCAAAACAAAAACGAGCATAGTCTTCATAAGCCTTGACAGTTGCCTTATTTTCCCAACCATCGCCGTCTTCTTGGAGAGCAAATGGCAGGTCGAAGTGATAGAGATTGACTAAGAGGCGAATCCCCTTGGCCTTAATAGCTTCAAAGACCTGACGGTAGAAAGCCACCCCTTGAGGATTGACTTCTCCACGACCTTGCGGGAAAATACGAGACCACTGGATAGAAGTACGAAAGGCTGTATGCCCAGTCTCTACCAAAAGCTCAATATCCTTTTCCCAGTTTTCATAGAAGGTCGATGTTTTATCAGGTCCAATCCCATTGTAGTAGCGGTTTGGCTCTACTTGATACCAATAATCCCAGAGATTATCTCCCTTGCCATCACCTGGCACTCGTCCTTCTGTCTGTGGTCCAGAAGTGGAGGAACCCCAAACAAAATCCTTTGGAAATTTTAGCATTGTTATACCTCTTCGTTTACTCATTTTCCCCATTATATAGAAAAAACAAGGTAAAAACTAGTTACATTTTTGCCTTGTTTTTCTTCTGATTATAGTTTTTATTTCTTGCTGAGGATTTCAAGCGTTTCGAGCAAGTTGTCTGCGTGAACTTCGATGGTGTCACCAGTCGCCTTAATCTTAACTTCTACGATGCCATCGGCTGCTTTTTTCCCAACAGTGATACGGATTGGCAGACCAATCAAGTCGCTATCGCTAAACTTCACTCCGACACGTTCGTTACGGTCGTCTGTCAAGACTTCGTAACCAGCTCCCATCAAGCTTGCTTCAAGTTTCTCTGTCAAGGCTTGCGCTTCTTCATCTTTAACATTGACAGTGATTAGGTGCACATCAAATGGTGCCAATTCTTTAGGGAAGTTAACTCCCCAAGCATAACGATATTCGCCTTTTGGCGTTTTGTTAACAAAGAGGCGGGCGTGTTGCTCCATAACTGCTGAGAGGAGACGGCTAACACCGATACCGTAACAACCCATGATGATTGGCACAGCACGGCCATTTTCATCCAAGACATCTGCACCCATACTTGCTGAATAACGAGTTCCGAGCTTAAAGATGTGACCGATCTCGATACCACGGGCAAAGTTAAGAACACCTTGTCCATCTGGTGAAATTTCACCCTCACGAACTTCACGAATATCCACGTATTCTGCAGTGAAATCACGACCTGGGTTCACACCTGTCAAGTGGTAGCCATCTTCGTTAGCCCCCACAACAGCATTGCGAACATCTTGTACCTTACGGTCTGCAATGATTTTCACATTTTCTGGCAAACCAACTGGACCAAGTGAACCAAAGCCAGCTGGGATAACATTTGCTACTTCTTCCTCGCTCGCAACATCAAAGAAATCTGCACCCAAGTGGTTTTTCAACTTGACTTCATTGAGTTGGTCATTTCCAACTAGAAGGGCTGCAACAAGCTCTCCATCTGCCATGTAGAAGAGGGTTTTGATCGTTTGCTCTTCTGGCACGTTTAGGAAGGCTGCCACTTCATCAATTGATTTAACATCTGGTGTTGCGACACGAGTCACTTCTTCTTCCGCAACGACACGGTTACTTGGTTTGTACTCGTTTGTTGCCATTTCTAAGTTAGCTGCATAGCTAGACTCACTTGAGTAGGCAATGGTGTCTTCACCAGAAACCATCCATTTGAGCAATTCTGCCTTGATTTCTTCTTGCACTTCTGCAGGAATTTCATCAAATGAGGCAACTGACTTGTCCAAGACAACCCAGCGGTCAAGGTCTGTACGAGCAGGAGTGATGGCCATAAATTCTTGGCTATCCTTACCACCCATGGCACCGCCGTCACCGATGATAGCCTTGAAATCCAAACCACTACGAGTGAAAATTCGTTCATAGGCCGCCTTGTACTCGTCATAAGTCACATCCAAACTATCGTAATTAGCATGGAAACTATAGCCGTCTTTCATGATAAATTCACGCGTACGGAGAAGTCCGTTACGTGGGCGTTTTTCATCACGGTACTTCGGTTGGATTTGGTAAAGGTTGAGTGGCAATTGCTTGTAAGACTTGACAGAGTCACGAACAATAGCTGTAAAAGTCTCTTCATGTGTCGGACCTAGGATAAAGTCTGACTTTTCACGATTTTTCAGTTTATAAAGGTCTTCACCATAGGTTTCATAACGACCTGATTCACGCCAAAGATCGGCACTGAGAAGGGCAGGAGCCAACATCTCCACCGCACCAATCTTGTCAAACTCTTGGCGCATGATATTCTTAGCCTTTTCAATCACACGGTTAGCGAGTGGCAGGTAAGAATAAACACCTGCAGAAACTTGGCGAACATAACCAGCACGTAACATAAGGGCGTGGCTGATAACTTGAGCATCACTTGGCATTTCGCGAAGCGTTGGGATTAGCATTTTACTTTGTTTCATAATATTCCTCGATTATCTAAAAGAAGAGTCGCATAATGTCATTCCAGGTCACAGCTAGCATCAAGACAACCATGATAACTACACCAGCCATGGTGACATAGGTTTCAATTTCTTGTTTAAGGGGTTTCCGGCGGATAGCCTCTAGGATATTGAGCACAATCTTTCCACCATCCAAAGCCGGGATCGGAATCAAATTAAAAATTCCGATATTAATAGAAATCATGGCTAGGAAGTAGAGGACGTTCTCAATTCCATTTTTAGCAGCATCGCTACTTGCCTTAAAAATGGCAACGGGACCGCCGAGTTTGTTCAAATCTGGATGGAAAATCAAGTTTTTCAGAGCCGAAAGGATACGGAGCCCAGAGTCAGCAGCGGTCGTAAATCCACCAACAAACATGGATAGAAAGTCTGACTTGACCCCCGGTTGAACCCCAAGAATATAACGTCCTTGATTTTCTTCTGGAGTCACAGTGACTTGTTTTTCGCTACCATTTTCAGAAATGGTCACATCCAAGGTCGGGGCTGTCTTGTCCTTGGTATCTGCTTCCACAGCCTGGGTCAAGTCTTGCCAATTCTTAACCTCATGCGAGCCGACCTTGGTAATTTGAGCGGTCTCAGCTACACCTACCTTAGCCAATGCTCCCTCTGGCATGACATGAAAGAGATTGGTCTGAGTATCTCTAACACCGCCTTGCAAAAAGATCAAGATCCAAAAAACAACAACACCTAAGATAAAGTTATTCATGGGACCTGCAAAGTTGGTGATGAGCTTGCCCCAGATAGAAGCATTTTGATACTGTACATCCAAAGGAGCGATGCGCACTTCGGTTCCGTCTTCTTCAACAACCGTTGCATCATGATCCACTGTAAAAGTCTTTTCTTCTTCCAGGACCAAACCCTTAATAAAGAGCTTGTCTTCAAAGTCAAACTGGGTTACCTGCATAGGAAGAGCTGTTTGATCCAGTTTCTTCCCTGAGAGGTTGATCCGTTTGACCTTACCATCATCAGCAAGTGTTAAACTGACCGGAGTTCCTGGCTTGATCTCTGTCGCATCATCACCCCAGCCTGCCATACGAACATAGCCTCCTAGAGGAAGGATTCGAATGGTATAAGCAGTGCCATCCTTACCGATATGGGAAAAAATCTTGGGCCCCATACCAATGGCAAATTCACGAACTAAAATGCCTGATTTCTTGGCAAAATAAAAATGTCCAAACTCATGCACCACCACAATAATCCCAAAAACGAGGATAAAGGTTAGCAATCCAATCATTCAATATTCCTTTCTTTAAAACAGGCCAAATAAGTGCATCATTGGAAACACAATCAGCATGCTGTCAAAGCGATCCAACACACCGCCATGTCCAGGGATAAATTTCCCAGAATCCTTGACACCGAAATGGCGTTTCATCGCACTCTCAATCAAGTCACCAAACTGACCTGCCACACTGAAGAAGACAGCAAAGAGAATCATTCTATAAATTCCATAAGGGAGAGCAACTGTGCTATCTACTAGCATGAAAATCGCTGTTACTAGTACCGCACCTAGAATACCACCGATAAAGCCCTCAATGCTCTTATTGGGAGAAACTCTTGGTGCCAACTTATGCTTACCAAAATTCATCCCTATCAGATAAGCTGCACTATCTGTCGCCCAGACGATAAAGAGGGGCAGAAGCACCTTGTCAAAACCTGCCACCCGAGCATCTAGTAAGGCATTAAAGCCAAAACCAACATAAAAGCTCACAGCAATTGGAAAAGCGGCATCTTCAATCGTATAGTTTTTACTGAAGACAGTTGTCCCTAGCATTATGGTAATCAAAACACTGTAGGCAACCACATTCCCATCAACAGGCAAAAAAGTTAGGTAATTTTCTAAAGGAACTGTGAGAGCGAAGGTCGCAAAAAGAGTCAAAGCGCCCTCAATGGTCATAGTCTTTAGCCCCTTCATGTGCAAGAGTTCATGGACGCCTAACATGGCTAACAAGCCAATCCCTATCTGCAACAAGAGCCCTCCTGCAAACAAGACTGGAAGGAAAATTGCCAGGGCCAATACCGCAAACAATGTTCTCTTTTGTAAATCCTTGGTCATATCTTCTCCTAAACTCCTCCAAAACGGCGATTGCGATGGTTAAAAGCAGCAATAGCTTCCTGCAAGGCGGCTTCATCAAAATCAGGCCACAAGGTATCCGTAAAATAAAGCTCGCTATAGGCTGCTTGCCACGGCAAGAAATTACTTAAACGCAACTCACCACTTGTACGGATAATCAAATCTGGATCTCGCAAATCCTTTGGCAGGTGTTGCGTAAAAAGATAGTCCCCAATCATATCTTCTGTGATGTCACCAGGGTTGATTTTAGCATCTAAAACATCTTGAGTCAAGCTCTTAAGCGCCTGCGTAATTTCAGCACGACCACCGTAGTTAAGCGCAAAATTGAGAATCAAGCCCGTATTGTTCTTGGTCAACTCCTCTGCTTTTTTCAAAGCTTCAAAAGTCGGCTTAGGCAAACGGTCTGTCTCTCCAATCATCTGAATCTTAACGTTATTTGCGTGCAATTCAGGGACATAGTTATCATAAAATTCGACTGGCAAGTTCATGATAAACTTGACCTCTTGATCTGGGCGTGTCCAGTTTTCCGTTGAAAAGGCATAAACCGTGATGACCTTGACTCCCATCTTGTTAGCTGCCTTGGTCACCTTTTGAAGGGCTTCCATCCCCGCCTTGTGTCCGAAGACCCGCGGTTGCATCCGTTTTTTAGCCCAACGACCATTCCCATCCATGATGATGCCAATATGAGCAGGAACCTGTGTTGGAACCTCAACTTCTACAGCTTTATCTTTCTTAAAAAATCCAAACATGTTCTTATTCCTATTCAAAAATCTATCGTTTCATTATACCATATTTCCCTATTTTCTTCTATTGCTAAGTTATTAGCTCTCCACACAGACAAAAAATAAGCCGCCTGATTGGGCGACTTAGTTTTATAGGGAGATTATTATGAAAAAGTTTTAGGAGTTTAAGTTAAGTTCCTCTTAACTTATGGACCTAGTATACCGTCCCTAACTTAAATTTTTCTTAAGTTTTTTGAGAAAGTCAGATTTTTCCATTTTTCTTGCCAATTTTTCTTGGACAAGCGTTCTTGATAGAGCTTCATTCGATCCTCATTCTCTAAAAAATGAGGAGTTGGGGAAATCTGAAAGTTCAAAATATCCTCTAAACCATAGGGCGCAAAGAGCTCTAAAGTTGCTTCGGCATGCAAGCGAAGCCCTATCGCCGTACAGCGTTCAGGATACTTACTCATAGCATCACGAGAACTCGTGTAAGGCGCAGTGTGGGGACTGTGCTGATGCATATAGACCTGATTTTTTAACTCCCACTGATACTGAGGGAAATCTTCTCTCAGCTTTTTCTCTAGGGATACTGTTTCCTCATAAGAAATATCTGGATCAAAGAAAATCACATCCACGTCCGTTTCATGATCAAAAGGCGATTTGTCTGACAAGAGATTCCAAATGAAATTCCTGACAGAACCTGCCGCCAACCACGAATCTTTTAGACCAAGGTCACGAATGATGGTCAGAATGGTCATCATATCTGGATTTTCTCTGAAAGCATCTAGAATTTCTTGCTCATTTTTCATTGTATTCATAACCTAAATGTTCATATGCCTTAGCAGTTGCCACCCGTCCAGAACGAGTTCGCATGATGAAACCTTTCTGAATCAGGTAAGGTTCATACATATCCTCTACAGTCTCGCGTTCTTCTGCTATATTAACAGAAAGGGTTCCTAAACCGACAGGACCACCACCATACATCTCAATCATGGTGCGAAGGATTTTTTGGTCTACATAGTCCAAACCTTCATGGTCCACATCCAGCATGGTCAAAGCCTTATCGGTAATCACATCATCAATAAAGCCATCCCCCATAATCTGGGCAAAGTCGCGCACGCGCTTGAGGAGACGATTGGCGATACGAGGAGTTCCTCGACTACGTAAGGCCAACTCCGAAGCTGCTTCATGGGTGATTTCCATCTCAAAAATATCTGCCGTCCGCTCAACAATTTCCGTCAAGTCAGCGTGGGCATAGTATTCCATATGACCTGTAATCCCAAAACGTGCCCGCAGAGGATTTGAGAGCATCCCCGCACGTGTCGTTGCACCAATCAAGGTGAATGGTGGCAAGTCCAAATGAACACTGCGACTGCCTTCACCAGCACCAATCATGATATCAATGTAGAAGTCTTCCATGGCACTATAAAGCACCTCTTCCACCGACATGGGCAAGCGATGAATCTCGTCAATAAAGAGAACGTCTCCAGGCTCCAAATCATTCAAAATCGCTACCAGATCACCCGCTTTTTCAATGACAGGACCAGACGTTTGCTTGAGATTGACTCCCAGTTCATTGGCAATAACAAAGGCCATGGTCGTTTTCCCCAAACCTGGAGGCCCAAATAAGAGCACATGGTCCAGCGCTTCATCCCGCATTTTGGCAGCTTCGATAAAGATTTGCAGCTGGTCCTTGACCTTATCCTGCCCAATATATTCACGTAAATACTGAGGACGGAGGGTACGTTCTACCAACTCCTCATCCCCCATGATCTCATTATCTAAAATTCTACTCATGGCTCTATTATATCAAAAATCCAAGCCACAAACAAAAAAGCCACCTGATTGGGTGGCTTCTTTAGGGAGATTATTATGAAAAAGAAAAGTTTAGGATTTCATTAAATAAAGTTAGGAGGTCTTTATTTAATGATTATATAATACAAGATGAATCTTAAAGCTAACTTAATTTTTTCTCTGATTTATCATTTTTTAAAAAATTTTTTTCAAATGGATTTTTCCTCTCCAAGTCATAAAAAAGCCACCTGATTGGGTGACTTCTTTAGGAGATTATGATGAAAAAGAAAAGTTTGGGATTTCATTAAATAAAGGGCACTCAATGAAAATCGAAATCAGACTAGACAGATAGACGCAAGCATAACTATAGTTAGTTAAGTCTACTCTAACGAAGGTTGATGAGATTTTCGAAGAGTATTAGGAGGTCTTTATCTAATAACTATATAATACACGAGGAAACTTAAACTTTACTTAAGAAAAAATAATTTTTTTATCTTTTTCGATCCACCCAAATCATCCCTGTACAATCATAAGTAGATAAGGTTTCAAATCCCAGAGAACGATAGAATCCCAAGGTTTTTTCTGTCTGTTCGGTCACTAGTTGGACTTGATAGGCATCTTTGTAATCACCTAAAGCCTCTTTCATCAAGCAACTACCAATTCCTTGGCGCTGATAGCTAGGCAAAACGATCAAATCCTGGACAAAAATCGATGAAAAACCATCTCCGACCAAACGGACCAAGCCTACCACGGCATCACCATCAAGTGCCAAATAAATCGCTAGTGAGTGAGACAGAGCTTTCTCCAACATCTGAGGTTGATGTGTATAATTTGTCCATCCAACTGCCTGATAGAGATGCAAAACATCCTCTAACTTGACGATTTCTTGCTTTCTAATAGTTATCATCTCAATACCTCTCAGAATTCTCTTAAGCTCTTGTACTGCCGTCCATTTTTATCAAAATTTTCAGGAGCCAGCCATGCTTCCAAACGAGCTTTGACTTGAGCCCAGTCCTTATCAATCATAGACAACCAATCCGTATCCCTCGTACGTCCCTTATATACGACTGCCTGGCGGAAGGTCCCTTCATAGACAAAGCCCAAACGTTCCGCAGCTCGTCTTGATGGCAGATTTAGAGCATCGCATTTCCACTCATAGCGACGATAGTTAATCTCCTCAAAAACATAGCGAGCTAGGAGATATTGAGCCTCTGTCCCTATACGTGTTCCCCTGAGTTCTGTAGAAAAAGTGACAGCTCCCACTTCTATTACTCGGTTATTCTGGTCAATGCGCATGAGAGAAAATGTTCCCAAGACCTTACCAGTTGCCTTGTCTATAATCACGTAGTAAAAACGGTCCTTACGAGCCAACATCTGATTTAAGACGGTAACCAGTTCCTCCATATCTGCCACTGGTTCCTGAAAGAGGTAGGTCCACATCTCCCGAGGAGTATCTGGACCATAAACAGCTAGCAGATCCTCCGCATGCTTTTCCACCGAAAGGGCCTCTATCCGAGCATAACACCCTTCTAAGAAATCAATGGAAGGCAATTCACCTGGAGTATAACCTTCCATTAATTCACCAATCATCTGACCATATTCGTTTACTGGCATTGTTTTCTCCTTGATTCACTTTTCAAACTTTATAATTGCACATAGTATATCATACTTTCATGAAAAAATTCAAAAAATCCTCCAGATTCTACTCTGAAGGATTCCTATCTTATTTCACAACGATATTTACCAGCTTGTTCGGTACCGCAATCACTTTTATGATTTCCTTACCGTCAATTTCAGCTTTGATTTTTTCATCCGCTAGAGCAATATCTTGCAATTCTTCGCGTGATAGGTCTTTCGCGATCATGAGTTTAGCACGAACTTTTCCTTTGATTTGGACGACGATTTCGATTTCGTCTTCAACCAATTTGCTTTCGTCCCAAGTTGGCCAAGCCACGTAAGAGATGGACTCACCTGTTGCTGTAACTGTTTGCCAGAGTTCTTCTGCCAAGTGAGGTGCAAATGGGGCGATCAATTGGATAAAGCCTTTGGCGTAGTCCACATAGAGCTTGTCTTCCTTGTTAGCGGCATTGACAAAGACCATAAGTTGGGCAATGGCTGTGTTGAATTTCATGGATTCGATTTGCTCAGTGACAGCTTTGACTGTTTCATTGTAAACCTTGTCAAGAGCACCATTGTTTTCCGTAACGATTTCTTTACTTGTAATCAAACGGTAAACACGGTCAAGGAATTTACGGCTTCCTTCAAGACCTTCTTCTGACCAAGCGATGGAAGCGTCAAGTGGTCCCATAAACATTTCATAGACACGAAGGGTATCGGCACCGTATTGTTCCACCACGTCGTCTGGATTGACAACGTTCTTGAGGGATTTAGACATCTTGGCTGGTGCTTGCTCCAACTCTTCCCCTGTTTCCACATGGAAGAAGGATCCGGCACGTTTTTCAACCTTGTCAGTCGCTACAAGAGCTCCACGGTGGTCACGGTAGCTTGTTCCCAAAATCATTCCTTGGTTAAAGAGTTTTTGGAATGGTTCTTTGGTTGGAACAACACCGAGGTCATAGAGGAATTTGTGCCAGAAACGAGCATAAAGTAAGTGAAGAACGGCATGCTCCGCACCACCTACATAGATATCTACTGGCAACCATTGTTTGAGGAGATCCTCGTCAGCCAATTTCTCAGTATTGTGTGGGTCAATATAACGGAGGTAGTACCAGCTTGAACCAGCCCATTGTGGCATAGTGTTTGTTTCACGACGACCTTTGACACCATCTTCACGAGTCACTTCAAGCCAGTCGGTCAAGTTAGCTAGTGGACTTTCACCAGTACCTGAAGGACGGATGTCCTTAGTTACAGGCAAGACAAGTGGCAATTCATTTTCAGGAACAGCCGTTGAAGTCCCATCTTCCCAATGAATGATTGGAATTGGCTCACCCCAGTAACGTTGACGGCTAAAGAGCCAGTCACGGAGACGGTAGGTGACTTTTTCTTGACCGTAGCCTTTTTCTTCCAACCAAGCCACAATCTTAGCAATAGCGTCTTCTTTGTTAAGGCCATCTAGGAAGTCTGAATTGACATGAAGACCATCTTCAGTATAGGCAGCTTCTGCTACATTTCCACCTTCAAGCACTTCTACGATTGGAAGGTCAAATTGTTTGGCAAATTCCCAGTCACGTTGGTCATGGGCAGGCACAGCCATGACAGCACCTGTTCCATAACTAGCAAGAACATAGTCGGCAATCCAGATTGGAATTTCCTTGCCATTGACAGGATTAATGGCATAAGCACCAGTCCAAACCCCTGTTTTTTCCTTAGCAAGGTCTGTACGAGCCAAGTCTGACTTGAGGCTAGCTTGGTGTTTGTAGTCCGCTACAGCCTCAGCTTGCTCTGGACTTGTGATGGCATCTACCAAGTCATGCTCAGGAGCCAAGACAGTGAAGGTCGCACCGAAAAGCGTATCAGGACGAGTAGTAAAGACGGTGAATTCCTTGTCAGTCCCTTTCACTTTAAAAGTGACATTGGCACCAGTTGATTTCCCAATCCAGTTACGTTGCATGTCCTTGATAGACTCTGGCCAATCCAACTCATCCAAGTCATTAAGCAAGCGCTCTGCATAGGCCGTGATTTTGAGCATCCATTGGCGCATCGGTTTGCGGACAACAGGATAGCCCCCACGCTCAGAAGTTCCATCAGGAAGCACTTCTTCATTGGCAATGGCTGTTCCTAGTTCCTCAACCCAGTTTACTGGTACTTCCGCTTCATAGGCCAAACCTTTTTCATAAAGCTTGGTGAAGATCCATTGCGTCCACTTGTAGTAGTTTGGTTCTGTTGTGTTGACTTCACGGTCCCAGTCATAAGAGAATCCAAGCGCATTGATTTGACGTTTGAAGTTGGCAATATTTTCAGCTGTAAATTCTGCTGGGTCATTCCCCGTATCCATAGCGTATTGCTCTGCAGGCAAACCAAAAGCATCCCAGCCCATTGGGTGAAGGACATTGTAACCTTGCGCACGTTTGTAACGGCTGAGAATATCCGTTGCTGTATAGCCTTCTGGGTGTCCTACGTGTAGACCCGCTCCAGACGGATAAGGGAACATGTCGAGAGCATAAAACTTCGGTTTTGATGCATCTGTTCCTGTCTTAAATGTATGATGTTCTGCCCAGTAGCCCTGCCACTTAGGCTCAATTTCTTTATGATTGTAAAAACTCATGGTCTCTCTCCAATTTTGTGATGTTACTATTATACCATTTTTGGAGGAATTTGAAAGATGAGAGATGTTCTTTTAGACTTGGATAACAAGAAATACTGAGTCGCAAATCCAACTTATTTAACAGGAAAAAAATTAGCTCCTAATCGGAGCTAACTTCTATTGATTATTTGTCTCTTCCATCTTCTCACGTCCGAGCTCTCGATAACTACGGTCACCGACAACTTCTACACTAAACTGGCCATCCTCATATTCAAGAATCGTTACACTACCATTATCCAGACCATGCGGATGCATGCCATTGATCAGATAAACAATGGTACCAATCGTCATTCCATGGCTCACAACGAGGGCATTACCCCCACCTTGTTCTTCCATTTCTTTAGCAATAGCTTCAAAGCCTTCCTTGATTCGACCACTGAGTTTTTCCCAACCTTCAGCCCAACCAGCTGTATCAACCTCTACCAAACCCTCAGCCAGTTCAGCATAAGACAACTGATGAACATGGTCTACATTGAAAATTCTCGGAATCAACCCCATAAAGAGGTCCCCATCATAGGCTCCATCAAAACTACCAAAACACCACTCACGGATTCGCTTGTCCATGCGGTAAGGGATTTTCCCCTGCAGGCCAAGTTCTTCTAGGATAATTCCCGTGGTTTGAATAGTGCGACCTGAATCACTGGAATAAGCGCGGTCAAACTGCAAGCCAGACTCTCTCAAGCCAATTCCCAGTTCATGGATTCCCAACTCACCTTCTGCAGTCAGAGGTGTATCACTCCATCCTTGAGCACGTCCAATGGTGTTAAACATCGTTTTCCCATGACGGACCAAATACAATCTTACTTTAGACATTTTCTATCCTCCATTTTCTTCTATTATATCATGGATCAAAGAAATATTCGGCTTTCAAAAGCAAAGCCAACATTTGTAAATTATCCAAAAGAAAAGCTACCCTCATGGTAGCTTCCCTAGGAGATTATTATGAAAAAGTTTAGGATTTCTATTAAATAAAGTTAGGAGGTCTTTATTTAATGATTATAGTATACACAGTCATCCTTAAACTCAACTTAAATCCTCTCGCTTTTTTATTAATTTTTAAAACTATGGATTGGAGCTGGGATTTGCCCACCGCGAGAGATGAAATCAACAGACGAACCCCCGTTGACTTTCATCACTGGAGCTGTCCCTAGCAATCCACCAAACTCAATCATATCGCCTTCTTTGCCCTTTGGAATAATACGAACAGCTGTCGTTTTCATGTTAATAACACCGATTGCCGCCTCATCCGCAATCATAGCCGCAATGGTTTCAGCAGGCGTATCTTCCGGAATGGCAATCATATCCAGTCCAACTGAACAGATAGCAGTCATGGCTTCTAGTTTCTCTAAATTCAGAGAGCCATCTTGCACCGCAGCAATCATCCCCTCATCTTCAGAAACTGGGATAAAAGCACCTGACAAGCCACCGACTTGGTTACAAGCCATCACTCCGCCCTTCTTAACTTGGTCATTCAAAAGAGCGAGGGCAGCCGTCGTCCCATGCGTACCAACTGTTTCTAGGCCCATTTCCTCAAGGACACGAGCCACAGAATCACCAACTGCAGGAGTAGGTGCCAAACTTAGGTCGACAATTCCAAAATCAACACCCAGTCTCTCGCTGGCCATCTGACCAACTAATTGACCGATACGAGTAATCTTAAAGGCCGTTTTCTTGATCGTCTCGGCTACTACATCAAAGCTCTCTCCACGAACCTTTTCCAAGGCGCGCTTGACCACACCAGGACCCGAAACCCCGACATTAATGATAACATCTGCTTCGCCAACACCGTGGAAAGCCCCTGCCATAAAAGGATTGTCTTCAACAGCATTAGCAAATACGACCAACTTGGCCGCACCCATATCTGATAGCGCAGCTGTCTCCTTGATGATACGTCCCATGTCAGCGACCGCAGTCATGTTGATACCTGACTTAGTTGAGCCAATGTTAACAGACGAACAAACCTTGTCTGTCTCAGCTAGAGCGCGTGGGATAGAATTGATGAGAATTTCATCTCCTTTTTGGTAGCCTTTTTGTACCAAAGATGAGAATCCACCGATAAAGTCAACACCAATCTCCTTGGCAGCCTTATCAAGAGCCTTTGCCAAAACAACATAGTCTGTCGCATCAGTCGCAGCACCAATTAAAGAAATCGGAGTCACTGATACCCGTTTATTAACAATAGGAATCCCAAGTTCTGCAGCAATTTCATCTCCCACAGCCACTAGATTTGCAGCTTTAGTGGTGATTTTTTGGTAAATCTTTTCAGCAGCACGATTGATATCTGGATCAATACAGTCCAAAAGGGAAATCCCCATGGTGATGGTTCTGATATCGAAGTTCTGCTCTTCGATCATGGCAATGGTTTCCGTAACTTGTCTAATATCCATGATAACCTCCTAGATATTGTACATAGCATCAAAAATCGCTGCACTTTGAATATTGATTTTAACATTCAAGGTTTGCCCAAAGTTTTCAAACTCATTTCGTAAAGTGGTGAAATCCTGCTTTTCATCACTAGATACGACTGCCATCATGGTAAAATACTCATCCAGTACTGTTTGAGAAATATCATCAATATTCAAACCCAATTCTGCAATTTTAGTAGACACGCCTGCAACAATGCCAGTCTTGTCCTTGCCAACCACTGTAATAATAGCCTTCATCTTTAGACTCCCATTTTACGATTATTAGCAAACCTGAACGTTTTTGATTTTCTTTTTCCTTAGTATAGCATATTTCCGTAAAAAATACTAAAAAACGCCTGCTTACGAAGTTGTTCTTAAACAAAAAACAATTTCGTAAACAAGCGTCTACCCTATCAAATGATGATGAGTGTTCCCGCTAGGACCGAAGTCCCAGCGGTAGACCAGAGCTAGACTAAGAGCACAAGACTCCATCATCATAACACTCAACAAAATTGATGATTTTATACTAATTCGATGATCGCCATTGGCGCAGCATCACCACGACGTGGTTCAGTTTTAAGGATACGAGTGTATCCACCGTTACGTTCAGCATAACGAGGTGCGATTTCTGAGAACAATTTTTGAAGTGCTGTAGTAGAAGTGTACTTATCAGTTGCTTCATCATAGTTTTCAGATGCGATTTCATTACGTACGAAAGCTGCTGCTTGACGACGTGCATGCAAATCACCACGTTTACCTAGAGTAATCATTTTTTCAACAGTTTTACGGATCTCTTTAGCACGAGCTTCAGTTGTCACGATTGATTCGTTGATCAAAAGGTCAGTTGTCAAATCGCGAAGCATTGCTTTACGTTGTGAGCTAGTGCGTCCTAGTTTACGGTAAGCCATGTATTCCTCCTTTATTTATCTTTTAATCCAAGACCCAAATCAATGAGTTTGAGTTTCACTTCTTCCAAACTCTTGCGTCCAAGATTTCGTACTTTCATCATCTCTGCTTCAGATTTTTCTGTCAAATCATGCACCGTATTGATACCGGCACGTTTCAAACAGTTATATGAACGCACAGACAAGTCCAATTCCTCAATCGTACGGTCCAAAATACGGTCGTCCGATTCAGTATCAGCTTCTTTCATCACTTCTGCAGATTTAGCAATCTCTGTAAGATTTGTAAACAAATCAAGATGTTCTGTCAAGATACGTGCTGAAAGCCCTAAAGCATCTTCTGGAATAATTGTTCCATTTGTCAAGATTTCAAGGGTTAATTTGTCAAAACCATCGTTACTACCTACACGAGCAGGTTCAACTTGATAGTTGACTTTTGTAACTGGTGTATAAATAGAATCTACAGCAAGTGTTCCAACTGGCGCATTATCTTTTTTGTTTTCATCAGCAGGTACATATCCACGACCACTGTTAACAGTCATTGTCGCCTTTAGAGAAGAACCTTCACCGATTGTAAAGAGATAATGATCTGGATTTACAATTTCAATATCACTGTCAGTCAAAATGTCTCCAGCTGTAATTTCAGCAGGACCTTCAACGTCAAGTTCAATGATTTTTTCGTCTTCAACGTATGATTTCACTGCAATCCCTTTAATGTTCAGAATGATTTGCATCACGTCTTCACGAACACCTGGAACTGTGTCGAACTCATGCAAGACACCTTCAATGTTGATAGATGTCACTGCTGCTCCTGGTAGAGAAGCTAGTAGTACACGACGAAGAGAGTTACCAAGAGTTGTACCGTAGCCACGTTCAAGTGGTTCGATTACAAACTTGCCATAATCTTTATTTTCATCAATTTTTGTTATATTTGGTTTTTCAAACTCAATCATTTAGTTACTCCCTCTTAAACGAAAAGCAGTGTAATGCGATGATTATACACGGCGACGTTTTGGAGGACGAGCACCATTGTGTGGCACTGGAGTCACATCACGAATTGCTGTTACTTCAAGACCAGCGGCAGCAAGCGCACGAATAGCTGACTCACGACCAGAACCTGGACCTTTTACAGTAACTTCAACTGATTTAAGACCGTGTTCTTGTGCAGATTTAGCAGCAGCTTCAGAAGCCATTTGAGCAGCGAATGGTGTAGATTTACGAGAACCTTTGAAACCAAGAGCACCAGCTGATGACCAAGCAATTGCATTACCATGCACATCAGTAATCATAACAATAGTGTTATTAAATGTAGCGTGAATATGAGCAATACCAGATTCGATATTCTTTTTCACACGACGTTTACGTGTTGGTTTAGCCAAGACTTTTACCTCCTATATTATTTTTTCTTACCAGCAATCGCAACAGCTTTACCTTTACGAGTGCGAGCGTTGTTTTTAGTGTTTTGTCCACGGACAGGAAGTCCACGACGGTGACGAATACCACGGTAAGAACCGATTTCCATCAAACGTTTGATGTTCAAGTTTACTTCACGACGAAGGTCACCTTCAACTTTGATTGCATCCACTTCACGACGGATAGCATCTTCTTGATCTGATGTAAGGTCACGTACACGAACATCTTCTGAGATTCCAGCAGCAGCCAAAATTTTCTTAGATGTTGCAAGTCCGATACCATAAACGTAAGTCAATGAGACTACTACGCGTTTGTCATTTGGAATGTCAACTCCAGCAATACGAGCCATGTTTTCTCCTTTCTATCTTATCCTTGACGTTGTTTGTGTTTTGGATTTGCTGGGCAAATTACCATAACACGACCATTACGACGAATTACTTTACAGTATTCGCAAATTGGTTTGACCGATGGTCTTACTTTCATTTCTTATCCCTCCAAGTTTTTCGATTATTTAAAGCGGTAAGTGATACGTCCACGTGTCAAGTCATATGGACTCATCTCGACAGTAACACGATCTCCCGCTAAAATACGAATATAGTTTTTACGAATTTTACCAGAAACTGTTGCTAAAATCTGATGTCCATTTTCAAGTTCAACCGTAAACATTGCGTTAGGCATTGTATCGACTACTTTGCCTTCAACTTCAATCACATCGTCTTTTGCCACGCAAAAGCACCTCCATAAATTTCGATTCGATGCCTCTGAAAACAGAGACAACAATTATAAGTCAGACTATCTCAGTATAACATTTGTAGCGATTTTTTGCAAGTGTGAAAAACGCTTTATTTCAAATTTGTCAATACTTTTTCGATGTCTTTGAACACATCATTGATATCTTGATTTCCTTCGATATCGTGGACCAAACCTTTGGCACGGTAGTGAGAAATGATTGGTTCACCTTGGGCGATATTCACATCCAAACGACGCTTCACTGTCTCAGGTTTGTCATCCTCACGTTGGTAGTAATCTTCCTCTTTATAGTCAACTGGTGGGTTGAAAACTTTGTGGAAGGTTTCACCTGTTTCGCGGTGGATGATACGACCACTCAAACGTTCCAAGAGACAATCTGGATTCACTTCGATATTGATCACGCCTTCTAGTTCGATACCAAGTTCCGCCAATGTTTTGTCCAAGGCATGGGCTTGTTCAATCGTACGTGGGTAACCATCCAACAAGAAACCTGTTTCCTTGATGTCGTCCTGTGAAAGGCGTTCTTTAACGATTCCATTTGTAACTTCATCTGGAACCAACTCACCTTTGTCAATATATGACTTCGCAAGTACACCCATTTCAGTTTGATTTGCCATAGCAGCACGGAACATATCTCCAGTTGAAATGTGTGCCACGTGGAATTGCTCCACAATTTTAGCTGCTTGCGTTCCCTTACCTGCTCCAGGTAAGCCCATAATCAAAAGATTCATGATAGGATCTCCTTATTTTGTATTTAAATAGAAGTAGAAATTTGTTTCAACCCCTATTTAAAAACAAAATAGAAGAGGGGAGACGAAAATCTCTCTGATAGATAGATCTTCATACTCCACTCTCTAAGCAAAAGTAATTTTGCTTTTATTCTGTTTTATCCATGAAACCAACATACTTACGTTTCAATAGGTAACCTTCTAGCTGTTTGATTCCTTCAATACCTGTTGAGATAATGATCAAAAGACTAGTTCCCCCAAAAGCAACAGCTTCTGAAAGACCAAAGACATCTTTAGCCACAATCGGCAAGATTGAAATCACACCTAGGAAGATCGATCCGACAGTCGCAAGGCGACGAAGAAGTTTCGACATGAATTCTTCAGTTCCCTTACCAGGACGGACACCATGAATGTAGGCTCCACTCTTTTGTAAGTTTTCTGCTGCTTTCTCTGGATTGATCTGTACAAATGTATAGAAGAATGTAAAGAGAATGATTAACAAGGCATACATAGCAACACCTGTCGGAGATGTTGTAGATAACATTTCCTGTGCTGTACGTACCCAAGCCCAATCATGACCTGTAGCACTCAAAAATTGAAGAATGGCTGCAGGTGCTGCTGTGATGGAACTTGCAAAGATAACTGGGATAACCCCCGCTGGGTTTACCTTCAATGGAAGATATGAGCTTGATGGGGCTCCTTGAGCAACTTTTGTATATTGGATTGGAATTTTATATTCTGCCTGTTGAACAAAGGTTGTAAAGTAAACAATCAACAAGACAGCGATAATCAAAATAACGACAAAGATAATAGATGAAGTCAAACGGCTACTTGGAATATTGACGAAGTAGTCAACATAGATTCCTTTAATCATTTCAGGGATTGAAGCAACAATACCTGCAAAGATGATCATTGAAACACCGTTTCCGTATCCCTTATCTGTAATTTGTTCCCCGAGCCAAGTTACAATCATACTACCTGCTGTGAGGATAATACCAATAGTAACAAAGACTTGTGGAGTTAAAGCTGTCGTTAATAATTTTGCTCCAGAAAGAGTATTAAATCCTGCTGTAATCCCGATAGATTGAACAAATGCAAGTACAAGTGCAATATAACGAGTAGCTTGGTTTAGTTTTCTCCGTCCCACTTCCCCTTGTTTGCCCCATTCTACAAACTTCGGTAAAATATCCATTTGTAGCAATTGAACAACGATGGAAGCAGTGATATACGGACTTACACCGAGTGCAAAAACGGAGAAGTTCTTCATGGCATTCCCTGAAACAAGACTAAGCATGTTCAAGAAAGATAAACCACTGAGAGCTTCTAAACTTTTTGCATTCACACCTGGAACAGTGATACTTGTCCCAATGCGGAAAACAAGAATGATAAAAATCGTAAAGAGAATTTTTGATCGAACTTGTTTAACCTTGAGCGCTTCTTTTAGTAATTTAAAAAACATGGGTCACCTCTCTTAGATGACTTCTACAGAACCACCTTTAGCAGTGATAGCTTCCTCAGCTGATTTAGAGAATTTAGCTGCTTTCACAGTCAATTTCTTAGTCAACTCACCGTTACCAAGAATTTTAACTCCTGATTTTTCAGCTTTCACAATTCCTGCTTCGATAAGTACAACTGGAGTTACTTCTGCACCGTCTTCAAAGACGTTCAATTGGTCAAGGTTTACAATTGCATATTCTTTAGCGTTGATATTAGTGAATCCACGTTTTGGAAGACGACGGAACAATGGAGTTTGTCCACCTTCAAAACCAAGACGAACTCCGCCACCGCTACGAGCTTTTTGACCTTTTTGACCGCGACCAGATGTTTTACCGTTACCTGATGAAGTACCACGACCAACACGGTTACGTACTTTACGAGAACCTTCTGCAGGTTTCAATTCATGAAGTTTCATTATTATTTTCTCCTCTTTTGTAAAATGCTAGCGCCGATAAGAGAGAAAAGGTTGTCTCCCTTATCAACTCGCCTATACATCGTCATCTTAGATGACTATACCTAGTTTTAGGGGATGAGTATTGCCACATCCCCTAAAAATTCATTAGTTTACTTCTTCAACTGTTACCAAGTGAGATACTGCAGTGATCATACCACGGATAGCAGCGTTGTCTTCTTTGATAACAGAGCTGTTCAATTTGCCAAGTCCAAGTGCTACAACAGTTTTACGTTGTGATGGAATGCGTCCGATTGGAGACTTAGTCAAAGTAATTTTAATTTGAGCCATTTTATCCCCTTTCTTATGCCAAATCAGAAACTGAGATACCACGAAGGGCAGCAACTTCTTCAGCGCGTTTCAATTGTTTCAAACCTTCAACAGTTGCGCGAACAATGTTGATTGGAGTGTTAGAGCCAAGTGATTTAGATGTAATATCTGCCACACCTGCCAATTCCACAACGGCACGAACTGCACCACCAGCGGCAACTCCAGAACCTTCTACAGCAGGTTTCAACAATACTTTTGCTCCACCAAATTCTGAAAGAACTTCGTGTGGGATTGTTGTTCCAACCATAGGAACTTCAATCAAGTTTTTCTTAGCATCTTCTACTGCTTTGCGGATTGCTTCTGGAACTTCTTGAGCTTTACCAGTACCAAATCCTACGCGACCGTTGTGGTCACCAACAACAACAAGAGCTGCGAAACGAAGACGACGTCCACCTTTAACAACTTTTGTAACACGGTTGACAGCAACTACGCGTTCTTCTAATTCAACTGCATTGTCTTTAAATGCCATTTTCTAGTGTCCTCCTATTAGAATTTCAATCCGTTTTCACGAGCTGCATCAGCCAAAGCTTTCACACGTCCGTGATATAGATATCCACCGCGGTCGAACACCACTTCTGAAATACCTTTAGCGTTTGCACGTTCTGCAACGAGTTTACCGACAGCAACGGCTTGTTCAGTTTTAGTTCCTTTTGAAACTTCTTTGTCAAGAGTTGAAGCACTTGCGAGCGTTACACCCGCTACGTCATCAATCACTTGAGCGTAGATGCCTGTATTAGAACGGAATACGTTCAAACGTGGGCGATCAGCAGTTCCAGAGAGTTTTCCGCGAACGCGACGGTGGCGTTTTTGGCGGAGTTTGTTTTTATCTGGTTTAGAAATCACAGTTTTCACCTCTTTAGTTTTAAATCGTGTGCTATGCACTAAGTTGGAAAATAGGTTGGTAGTTAAAAATCAACCACTCAACATTATTTACCTGTTTTACCTTCTTTACGGCGAACGAATTCACCAACGTAACGGATACCTTTACCTTTATATGGTTCTGGTGAACGAAGGCTACGTACGTAAGCAGCTGTTTGACCAACTACTTCTTTTGAAATTCCGCTAACAACGATTGTTGTTGGGTTTGGAAGTTCAAAAGTAATTCCTTCTGGAGCTTCAACTTCGTCTGGATGAGATTTACCAACAGCCAAAACAAGTTTTTTACCTTGAAGTTGTGCACGGTAACCAACCCCGCGCATTTCAAGTTCTTTCTTGAATCCTTCTGATACACCAATTACCATGTTGTTCAAAAGGGCACGAGTAGTTCCGTGGATTGTTTTCATTTCTTTTGAATCGTTTGGACGGTGAAGAGTTACTTCAGTACCTTCCACACGAATTTCAATATCTTTTGAGAACTCACGAGTAAGTTCTCCTTTAGGTCCTTTTACAGTTACAACGTTGTCATTGTTAGTGATTTCAACACCAGCAGGCAACACGATAACTTTATTACCAATACGTGACATGTTTATTTTCTCCTGTTAAATTGTCAGGCCAGAACGGCCAGTTTTCACGGGGTTAAAGATACTTATTGAGTTCAATAGCTAAATTGAACACGCTCTAAGAACTGTGCAAAATAGATAAGTTGGCTTGTTTGTAAACAAACTTCTCCAACTTTCTAATTTTGCTTTGTTCTTTACGAGCTTTGTATCTTGATTTTACCAAACGTAAGCGATAACTTCTCCACCAACGTTCTTTTGGCGAGCTTCTTTATCAGTAAGCAAACCTTCAGAAGTTGAAAGGATAGCAATTCCAAGTCCGTTAAGAACTTTTGGAAGATCTTCACGTTTTTTGTAGACACGAAGTCCTGGTTTAGAAACACGTTTCAAGTTAGTGATAACTTTTTCACCGTTTGGTCCGTACTTAAGGAATACACGGATGATGCCTTGTTTGTCATCTTCGATGATTTCTACGTTCTTAACAAAACCTTCGCGTTTAAGGATTTCAGCAATCCCTTTTTTGATGTTTGATGCAGGTACTTCAAGTACTTCGTGTTTCGCTTGGTTAGCGTTACGAATACGAGTTAGGAAGTCTGCGATTGGGTCAGTCATAACCATTTTGTTTTTCTCCTCTTACTAGTAGTTTGCAAGTTGCACTTGCTAGTTAATACATGATACAAAGAGCGTAACAGCAAGAGCAAAAATAGGCAATTTGATGCAGGAGCGATGCTCTAAAGAAAATTGGTCTTTTTTGTCAAAGCTGTAGCTCGTGTTCAAATTGGCAAGCCCAACTGAACCCGTGCTAAACTCTGTGTGAAAAAGATAAACTTTCCTAGAAACTTCAGTTTCTTCGTCAAGTTTCCTATTTTCACTTGGAGTTTGGACGCCCTTGATATCTTAAATTACCAAGATGCTTTTGTTACACCAGGAATTTGTCCTTTGTAAGCTAATTCACGGAAGCAAACACGGCAAAGTTTAAATTTGCGGTAAACTGAATGTGGGCGACCACATTTTTCACAACGAGTATAAGCTTGAGTAGAGAACTTCGCTGGACGTTTGTTCTTAGCAATCATTGATTTTTTAGCCATTAGATTTACCTCCTATATTATTTTGCAAAAGGCATTCCAAGGCCTGTAAGCAATGCACGTGACTCTTCGTCAGTGTTAGCAGTTGTTACGATAACGATGTCAAGACCACGAGTTTTGTCAACGTCATCAAAGTTAATTTCTGGGAAGATCAATTGTTCTTTCACACCAAGAGTGTAGTTTCCGCGTCCATCAAATGATTTTGTTGGAACACCGTGGAAGTCACGCACACGTGGAAGTGAAACTGAAACCAATTTGTCCAAGAATTCGTACATACGTTCACCACGAAGGGTAACTTTTGCACCGATCGCTACACCTTCACGAAGACGGAAGCCGGCGATTGATTTTTTAGCTTTAGTGATAAGTGGTTTTTGACCTGAGATAAGTGCCAATTCTTCAGCAGCTTTTTCAAGACTTTTAGCGTTTGATACAGCTTCACCAACACCCATGTTCAAAACGATCTTATCTACTTTAGGCACAGCCATCACTGATGAGTAGTTGAATTGTTCTGTCAAAGCAGGAACTACTTCATTAAGATATTTTTCTTTTAAACGATTTGCCATTATACTTCTCCTTTCCTTCGTGATTAATCAAGCACTTCGCCTGATTTTTTGTTGTAGCGAACTTTTTTACCGTCTACAAATTTGTAACCAACACGACCAGCTACACCATTTTTGTCCAAAACTTGAACGTTTGATACGTGGATAGCTGCTTCTTTTTCGATGATACCACCTTGAGGAAGCTCGTTAGTTGGACGTTGGTGTTTCTTAACGATGTTAACACCTTCAACGATAACTTTGTTTACTTTTGGAAGGGCAGTAAGGACAACAGCTTCTGTTCCCTTATCTTTACCAGCGATTACGCGAACTTTGTCGCCTTTTTTTACAAACATTAGGTTTCTCCTTGATTTTTCTTACGCCCATAAGGGCACCCTAGCATTAAGCTAGGGGACTAGTTTGTTTTTAAAAATTAAAGTACTTCTGGAGCAAGTGACACGATCTTCATGAAGCCACCTTCACGCAATTCGCGTGCAACTGGGCCAAAGATACGTGTTCCGCGAGGAGTTTTGTCTTCACGGATGATAACTGCTGCGTTTTCGTCAAATTTGATGTATGAACCATCAGCACGACGAGCACCTGATTTAGTACGAACGATAACAGCTTTTACAACGTCACCTTTTTTAACCGCACCACCAGGAGTAGCTTGTTTTACAGATGCCACGATAACATCACCGATGTTTGCAAATTTACGTCCTGAACCACCAAGAACTTTGATAGTCAAGATTTCGCGCGCACCGCTGTTGTCTGCGACTTTCAAACGAGTTTCTGTTTGAATCATTTCAGTTTTCTCCTTTCAGGTTTGATTAGATGATGACCGCTTCTTCAACAACTTCTACAAGACGGAAACGTTTTGTAGCTGAAAGCGGACGAGTTTCCATGATACGTACGATATCGCCTTCTTTGGCAACATTGTTTTCATCATGTGCTTTGTATTTCTTAGAGTAGTTAATACGTTTACCATAGACTGGGTGGTTACGTTTTGTTTCAACTACAACTGTGATTGTCTTGTCCATTTTGTCAGATACAACACGTCCAACAAGAACTTTACGATTATTGCGTTCCATTGAAATTTCTCCTTCCCTAGTCTATTATTTCGCTTCAGATTGAACTGTTTTGATACGAGCGATTTGTTTTTTAACTTCTTTCAAGCGATCTGTTTGTTCCAATTGACCAGTAGCAGCTTGGAAACGAAGTTCAAACAATTCTTTTTTCAATTCGTTTTCGCGCTTCGCGAGTTCTTCTTGAGAAAGACCACGAAGTTCTTTAACAAATTCTTTTACTTCATTAAGTTTCATGCCTTCTCCTTATTCTGCTTCACGTTTTACGAATTTACATTTAACTGGCAATTTGTGGCTTGCAAGACGAAGCGCTTCGCGAGCGATCTCTTCAGATACACCAGCAACTTCAAACATCACTTTACCACGTTTAACTGGTGCTACCCAACCTTCAGGCGCCCCTTTACCAGATCCCATACGCACACCGATAGCTTTAGCAGTGTATGATTTGTGTGGGAAGATTTTAATCCAAACTTTACCACCACGTTTCATGTAACGAGTCATGGCGATACGAGCAGCTTCGATTTGGCGGTTAGTGATCCAGTGGCTAGTTGTAGCTTGAAGACCGTATTCACCGAATGCTACTTCTTTTCCACCTTTTGCTTCACCGCGCATTTTTCCACGGAATTCACGACGGTGTTTAACACGTTTAGGTACTAACATTGGTTATTTACCTCCTTTAGTGTTTTTACGAGCTGGAAGAACTTCACCACGGTAAATCCATACTTTAACACCAAGTTTACCGTATGTAGTATCTGCTTCTTCCCAAGCGTAATCGATATC
This sequence comes from Streptococcus oralis, assembly GCF_001579525.1. Lineage (GTDB taxonomy): Bacteria > Bacillota > Bacilli > Lactobacillales > Streptococcaceae > Streptococcus > Streptococcus oralis_M. The sequence goes on from NZ_LQZC01000011.1 coordinate 173,489, forward strand.
CGCACGAAGTGTGTGAAGTGGAACAGTTCCTTCAGAGTATCCTTCAGCACGGGCGATATCTGCACCGTTCAAACGACCTGATACTTGAGTTTTAATTCCTTTAGCTCCAGCACGCATTGCACGTTGGATTGCTTGTTTTTGTGCACGACGGAAAGCAACACGTTGCTCCAATTGACGAGCAATTCCTTCACCAACAAGGTGAGCATCCAAATCAGGTTGTTTGATTTCGATGATGTTGATGTGTACTTGTTTTCCAGTCAATTTGTTAAGTTTAGCACGGAGTGCATCAACGTTAGCACCACCTTTACCGATAACCATACCTGGTTTAGCAGTGTGAAGTGAAACGTTAACTTTGTTTACTGCACGTTCAATTTCAATAGTTGAAACTGCTGCGTCAGCAAGTTCTTTTTGAACGAATTTACGGATTGCAAGATCTTCATGAAGGTAATCCGCGTATTCTTTTTCAGCATACCATTTGGCATCCCAATCACGGATGATGCCGACACGCATACCAATTGGATGTACTTTTTGACCCACGATGTTACCTCCTTATTTTTCTGCAACAGCTACAGTGATGTGAGCTGTACGTTTGTTGATTGGTGAAGCTGAACCTTTCGCACGTGGACGGAAACGTTTCATAGTTGGTCCTTCATTTGCGAATGCTTCAGATACTACCAAGTTAGCTTTATCCAAACCAAAGTTATTTTCAGCGTTAGCTACAGCTGAGTTCAAAACTTTCAAGATGATTTCAGCAGCTTTGTTTGGAGTGAATGTCAAGATTGCAATAGCATCGGCTACGCTTTTACCACGGATGTTGTCAAGAACAAGACGTGATTTACGAGGTGAAACACGTACTGTACGAGCCATTGCTTTAGCTGAAGTAATTTCTGCCATTTATGTTCTCCTTATTTTCTACGTGTTTTCTTGTCGTCTGCAGCGTGACCTTTGTAAGTACGAGTTGGTGCAAATTCACCAAGTTTGTGACCTACCATGTCTTCTTGAATGTAAACAGGTACGTGTTTACGTCCGTCATAAACTGCAATAGTGTAACCAATGAAACTTGGGAAAATCGTTGAACGACGTGACCAAGTTTTGATAACTTTTTTCTTTTCATCGTTAGCTTGAGCTTCAACTTTTTTCATCAAATGCTCATCGACGAAAGGTCCTTTTTTAAGACTGCGTCCCATTTTTATATTTTCTCCTTTAAATGTTGTACCACAGCGGCTTGCGCTCACATGGAGCGCTACCGAGCTGGCGGATTTCCTAGTTGCTTAGGCGACTAGTTTACTTTTATTTCTCGTTGCGACGACGAACGATAAGTTTGTCAGATTTCGCTTTCTTGTTACGAGTTTTAAGACCAAGAGCAGGTTTGCCCCATGGAGTAGATGGTGCTTTACGTCCAACTGGTGCTTTACCTTCACCACCACCGTGTGGGTGATCGTTAGGGTTCATTACAGAACCACGAACTGTTGGGCGGATACCTTTCCAACGGCTACGTCCTGCTTTACCAAGGTTTACAAGTCCATGTTGTTCGTTTCCAACAACACCAACTGTTGCACGACAAGTTCCAAGAATCATACGAACTTCGCCAGATTGAAGACGAACAAGAACGTATTTACCTTCTTGACCCAATACTTGGGCAGAAGCACCAGCAGCACGGACCAATTCTCCACCACGACCTGGTTTCAACTCGATATTGTGGATCAAAGTACCAACTGGGATGTTAGCAAGTGGAAGTGCGTTTCCGACTTTGATATCTGCTTCTGGACCTGAAACGATACGTTGACCAACTTCAAGACCTTTTGGAGCGATGATGTATGCTTTCACACCGTCAGTGTAGTGTACAAGGGCGATGTTTGCAGAACGGTTTGGATCGTACTCAATTGTTTTAACAACAGCTTCAACGTTGTCTTTGTTACGTTTGAAGTCAACCAAACGGTAGAAACGTTTGTGTCCACCACCTTGGTGACGAACAGTGATACGACCGTTGTTGTTACGACCAGCCTTGCTCTTCAAAGCAACAAGCAATGATTTTTCAGGAGTGCTTGTTGTGATTTCAGCGAAATCCAAAGAAGTCATATTACGGCGACCGTTTGTTGTTGGTTTATAAACACGAATTCCCACGATATTTCCTCCTTAGATTATTCAGCTTCAGCAGCGAACAACTCGATTGCTTTTGAATCAGCTGTAAGTGTGATGATAGCTTTTTTAGTTTTGTTAGTAAAACCAGTGTAACGTCCAACACGCTTCGCTTTAGGTTTTACGTTGATTGTGTTAACGTTGGCAACTTTAACACCTTCGAAAGCAGCTTCAACAGCTTGCTTGATCAAAAGTTTGTGTGCACGAGTGTCAACTTCAAATACATATTTTCCTGCTTCAAGTTGAGCCATTGAGCTTTCAGTGATAACAGGTTTTTTGATAACATCATACAAATTCATTATGCAAGAACCTCCTCGATTTTAGAGATAGCTGCTTGTGTGACAAGAAGTTTGTCGCTATTTGCGATGTCAAGAACACTTGCAGTTGTAGCAGTTGCAACTTTCACGTTTGGAAGGTTACGAGCTGAAAGAGCTGCGAATTCATTTCCTTCTTCAAGGATAACAAGAACTTTAGAATCGATGCTCAATGCTGCAAGAACTTTTGCAAATTCAGCAGTTTTTGGAGCTGTAAATGAAAGAGCGTCTACAGCTACGAATTTGTTTTCAGCAACTTTTTCAGAGTAAACTGATTTAAGAGCTAGGCGACGAACTTTTTGTGGAAGTTTGTAGCCGTATGAACGTGGAGTTGGTCCGAAGACAACACCACCACCACGCCATTGTGGTGAGCGGATAGAACCTTGACGAGCACGTCCAGTTCCTTTTTGACGCCATGGTTTGCGTCCACCACCTGATACTGCAGAGCGGTTTTTAACAGCGTGTGTTCCTTGACGAAGGCTTGCGCGTTGGCTGATGATCACATCAAACACAACTGATTCATTTGGTTCGATACCAAATACTGCATCGTTAAGAACAACTTGGCCAGCTTCTTTACCAGTTTGGTCAAATAATGTTACGTTTGCCATTGTGACTGATTTCCCCTTTCTTTATTATTTACCAGCTTTAACTGCTGATTTGATAGTGATAAGAGATTTCTTAGCACCTGGTACGTTACCTTTGATAAGGATAACGTTCTTTTCTGGAACAACTTGTACCACTTCAAGGTTTTGAATTGTTACGCGGTCGCCACCCATACGTCCTGCAAGGTTTTTACCTTTGAATACGCGGTTAGGTGCAACAGGTCCCATAGAACCTGGACGACGGTGGTAACGAGAACCGTGAGCCATTGGTCCACGTGATTGTCCGTGGCGTTTGATAACACCTTGGAAACCTTTACCTTTAGAAGTACCAGTTACGTCAACAACGTCTCCAGCTGCGAATGTTTCAACTGTGATTTCAGCACCAACTTCCAAGCCTTCAACGTTTTTGAATTCACGAATGAAGCGCTTAGGAGCCGTGTTAGCTTTCGCTACATGTCCTTTAGCAGGTTTGTTGCTCAATACTTCGCGTTTGTCATCGAAACCAACTTGGATAGCGTTGTATCCGTCTGTTTCAACAGTTTTAACTTGAAGAACAACGTTTGGAGTTGCTTCAATAACTGTTACAGGGATCAATTCGCCAGCTTCAGTGAAGATTTGAGTCATTCCCACTTTTTTCCCTAAGATTCCTTTTGTCATGAGAAAATAGTTCCTTTTCTATATTTTTTATTCAAAAAGTTTTTAACGAGCGTTTTTCATGCTCAAGGTTTCAAGCTTTGGATTAAAGCTTGATTTCTACGTTTACACCACTTGGGAGATCCAATTTCATCAAGGCATCAACTGTTTTTTGAGTTGGGTTAACGATATCGATCAAACGTTTGTGTGTACGCATTTCAAATTGTTCGCGAGAGTCTTTGTATTTGTGAGTCGCACGAATAATTGTGTAGAGGCTACGCTCAGTTGGAAGTGGGATTGGACCCGCAACTTGTGCACCTGTACGAGTAGCTGATTCTACGATTTTTGCAGCCGCTGTGTCAAGCGTACGGTGTTCGTAAGCTTTCAAACGGATACGGATTTTTTTGTTTGCCATCTTTTTCTCCTTTTCGTCTATTTAAGATAATAGGCTAGCTCCACAAGAAAACCGACGCGCGTTGCGTGGCAATGCAACCGAGCGTGTCGCAACCTCTTGCATCAAAGCTAAGGCTGTCATTTACAGCACCATAATAGAATAACACAAACCCCCTGCGATTGCAAGGGATTTGTTAGGTTTTTTTCGTTTTTTTACTAACCTAAGTTACTAGAGTATGTTCTGATCCTCTTTCGTAAATAAAACTTAGTTTGACAATTTATCCATTTTTGGGGGTGGCGATAAAGATAGATACTGTCTGATCTGGATCATATTTTTCAAAATCAATACTATACTGACGTTGTAGTTCTCTTGCTTCTTCAGCCTGCCAAATTTGCTGCCAGGTATGAAGGTATCCTTTTGAATCACTTGTATCTACTTCAAATACTTGGTAGGTTTGCCCTGAAGTGTCAAAATCCCAGTCTTCTTTATCGGATAGACTACAGAGCGACAAGCTGTAATCTCCCTTGTAGTCACTAACATAATCATGATAGACTGCATAAATCGGAAGCCCTTGGGCAAATGCCTCCTCTACTTCTTTCTGGTGCTCCTGCCATAGATGGCTAATTTTTTCCATCATGTTTGGATCTTGGAAATTATTGGTAGAGATACTACTGATTATTTTTAAAAACATTTCTTCACTCCTTTTACTTTCACTTCTAAGGTGACTGACTAAAAATCAACCTCTTCTCTAAACTTTCTAACTGCCAAGAGGCTACTCCACATAACAATATGAAATAGCATTCTTTGCTCATAGGATATATCTGCCATTCACTATCAACTCCCTTTCCCCAGAGAAAACGGTGCCCATCAAGACCAGCCTTCCAATTCTTATTGATCTCGTTTGGAATGTTTTTAACGAGCATTTTTTATGCCTAAGTCTAAGATATAAAGGGATTTAAACTCAAAGCAAAAATAGGAAACCGACGCGCGTTGCGTGGCAATGTATCCAATCGTGATCACAACCTCTTGCATAACAGCTAAGGCTGTAATTTACAGCACCATGGTAGAATAACACAAAGCCCCTGCGATTGCAAGGAATTTGTTAGGTTTTTTCGTTTTTTTGGGATGAAACTGTTTTCCTATTTCATCTTCCTATGACTACTGATTTACAATCTTAAAATTCAATCTTTTCTTCTATATAATTCGAGTCATTTTGACTTTGAATTTATCTTGTGATTGATCCACTAAGATATCTGCTTTAGACTCGGTTTCTCTATAGTATCGCTGATACTGCTCCCGTCTCATTTGATGGCTAGCTAGTATAAAGGAAGCATCGCGATTTCTCATAATCGTGTCTCGAGCCAGACGCCTCTCTAATTCCGTCTCCTCATCCGTGTAGAAACACACGGTTTTATCAAAGAGTTCCTTGGGTAGAAAGCCCACAGACATCCCTTCAACAATCAGAATCGGTTTGGCTCCAGACAAGATTTCACTAGCCTTCCAAGGTTCATCGATTGTTAAGATGTCCATGCCTGCCTGCAAGGCGAGAATATCTCTCTGTAAACTTGCCAGTTCATGCGCCACTGGGAGACAAGCTGTCACCTTTTGATCTGGCGCTTGCTTTGGCACTACCAGATAGCGTTCTGAGGTGATATAGGGATCTGTTTCTAGTAAATTTACTGTAGTAGAATCTAGGGCTTGATATAATTCCTGAGCGAAGGTTGACTTTCCTGAAGCCCCATGACCGTAAATCCCCAGTGTTTTGACTTTCCCCGTTTCGATCTCTGAAACCAGTTGGTCTATTAAGTCTTTTCTCTTCATTCTCTCTTCACCTGTTCATAGCTTTCTTTTCCGTCATTAAGCTTGTCCCAAATCACTACTTGCCCACTTTTGAGAGATTTTTGCACATCAATAATTCGTTGATTAGAGGAACCCCTGAACTGGAGCATGAGATTGCGCTTGCTTTTATCATACCGTCCATCGACAAGGATGTCAATCAGCGACAAGAGTTCCAGTTTATCTGGAGTTTCCAGCATCATTTCTTCCCACGTGTAGCCCGTCCAAGACCAGATGTCTTTATCTGGCAATTCCTTCCGAATGCGTTTAACGAGCGGCAAGAGGATCCCCGTATTAAGGAAAGGTTCTCCTCCCAGCAAGGTCAATCCTTGAACATAGGGCTGGGCAAGGTCTACCATGATTTGTTCTTCTAATTCTGCCGTATAGGGAATGCCTGCGTTGAAAGACCAAGTCGCAACATTATAGCACCCCTCGCAGTGGAACATACAGCCTGCGACATAGAGAGAGTTGCGCACACCTTCTCCATCGACAAAGTTAAAAGCCTTGTAATCAATGATTCGCCCTTTACTAAGCTCCTCACTTTTCCATTCACCTGGTTTTGGTGTATTCCATGTCATCCTTTTACTCCAAATCTATCCAGTAACGTTCTACGCCATTGCGAACATCCTCAAACACCCCACTATTTGCCACAATCACCGCCCTACTAGCAGGATTTTCTGTGCTACAAGTTACCAGAGCTCGTTTGATATTCTTTTCCTTAGCAACTTGCAGACCTTGGCGGAGGGATTCTTTGGCATAACCCTTACCTCTTTCAGATGGACGAATGGAGTAGCCAGTATGGCTCCCATTTTCTAGTAAGTAGTCATTTAATCGGAGACGAAGGTTGAGAAAGCCAAGAGCCTGGCCTGCTATGTCAAAACTAACCAGCTGGATAGCAGGAACCCAGTTTTCAGGAATATTGAGTCCCGCTTCCGCTTGAAGATTTTCTTCTAGCCACTCTTCATAAACAAAATTGTTGGCGTTCCAAAACCCACCATCGTGGGCTGATTGAGTCTGTTCAAACTCTGCATCATCTCTAAAACTGTTTCTTTATCTGCTAATCTTGGTCTGCGTAGTATCATTTTTACCTCCAATTAAGAGAAAAGCGAGAGCGGACTCTCACTTTTATTTTTTCTTGTTCTTGTTTAAAAACTGTTCTCTGAGGTTGAGCAAGCGTTCTTTTTTTCCTACTCCACCTTTCGAATGTTTTTCATGATAACGGGTTACTTGAGCACGTCCCTTATCGTCTAATTGGTATTTCCCCATTCCATTTCCTTCTAATTTGTTACTTCATGTCCAGCTGTTTTGATAGTAGAACCATTCATGTGTTTGACACGCGCAGCGATTTCCTTGTGGCGTCCGTTAACCATCGGACGCGCTTGAGGATTTCCCAGATACCCACACGTACGTTTGACCACATCTACTGTTTTAGGGTCGCTATTGCCACAGTTGGGACAAGCAAATCCTCGCTCAGTTGGTTCAAAATCCCCTTCAAAGTCACACTTGTAGCAACGATCAATCGGAGTATTGGTCCCTAGATAGCCAACTCGGTCATAGGCATAGTCCCAAACAGCTTCCAGGGCCTTAGGATTTTGTTGAAGAACTGGATACTCACAATAGTGGATAAAGCCACCTGATGCACCTGCTTCTGGATAAACTTTTTCAAAATCCAGCTTTTCAAACGGTGTTGGATTTTTACGAACATCGTAGTGGAAAGAGTTGGTGTAGTATTCCTTGTCCGTGATGTCAGGAATAGAGCCGAACTTCTCTGTATCCAAGCGACAGAAGCGGTCTGTCAGACTTTCAGACGGTGTGGAGTAGATAGAGAAATGGTAACCATATTGGTCAGACCACTCTTCCACACGACGTTTCATATCGCGAATGATATCCAATGTGAATTCCTTGGCTTCTAGATTGTGTTCCCAGCTATTTCCAAAGAAGACTGTAGCCACTTCGTACAAACCGATGTAGCCCAGAGAAACTGTCGCACGGCGATTCTTAAAGAGTTGGTCAACACTTTCTTCTTTTCCGAGACGGCGGCCAAAGGCTCCGTACTGATAAAGGATAGGGGCATTCGCTGGTGTTGCTTCCTTGGTCCGTTCAACACGGTAAACCAGAGCATCTTCTGCGATATTCATCCGCTCGTTGAAGATTTCCCAAAACTTATTCAAATCCCCTTCAGATTCGAGGGCGATACGAGGCAGATTAACTGTCACAACACCTAGATTCATCCGACCTGAATTGACCTCAACACCATTCTCATCCTTCCATCCTTGAAGGAAAGAACGGCAGCCCATAGGTACCTTGAAAGAACCAGTCAGTTCGATAATCTTATCATAGGACAAGATATCTGGGTACATCCGCTTGGTTGCACACTCGAGGGCCAACTGTTTGATGTCGTAGTTAGGTGAGCCTTCCTCTAAGTTGAGTCCTCTTTTTAGCGTAAAGATGAGTTTAGGGAAGATAGCTGTTCGATGTTCTGAACCAAGCCCCTTGATTCGGATGTTCAAGATAGCTTTTTGAATTTCCCGCTCAAAACGACTAGTTCCTAAACCAAAACCGAGCGAAGTAAAAGGTGTTTGTCCATTTGAGGTGAAGAGGGTGTTGATTTCATACTCAAGAGATTGCATGGCATCGTAGATGTCCTTTTGCGTTTTCTTCCAAGCGTAATCTTCCCGTTTTTCGGGCAAGACCCACTCTTCCGCATCCTTGAGGTGCTTTTGGTAATTCTTCTCCGCATACGGCGCCAAGACTTCATCGATACGGTCAGCTGAACAGCCCCCATACTGACTAGAAGCAACATTGGCGATGATTTGGGAAATTTGAGCTGTCGCAGTCTGGATAGACTTGGGACTCTCTACCTCTGCATTTCCAATCTTAAAACCATTTTCCAGCATGCCTTTAAAATCAATCAAACAGCAGTTGGTCATCGGAGTGTAGGGGCTGTAGTCTAAGTCATGATAGTGGATATCCCCTTTTTGGTGAGCATTAGCTACGTGCTTAGGAAGCATTTGCAGCCCGATTGATTTCCCAACAATCCCTGCTGTCAAATCACGCTGGGTATTAAAGACATCACTGTCTTTATTGGCATTTTCATTGACAACTGCTTGATCTTTATTGAGAAGTTTATGGATACTAAAGTTGATATCTGTCGCTTTTGAGCGCTCAAAATCCCTTTGTGTCCGATAAGTGATATACTCCTCAGCCAGCGCATACTCTTTGGCTTCAAGGAGTTCATGTTCTACGACATTTTGAATTTCGTAAATCTTGACACCTTGAGGGAAGCGGCTGTGAATTTCAGTCACGATTCTTTCAACTAGACCATTTAGGCGTTTTTCTACTAGAGGCGTAACGTCCATAACCTTTTCCGCCGCCTTGTGGAGAGCCTTGTCAATCTTGTCTACATCAAACACCACACGTCTACCATCTCGTTTTTCAACAAACAAGGTGGGAACGGTTGCAAGCTTTTCTTCTAATACAATCATATCCATGCTCTTTTCTAAAATGTTGTTCTATGAAGTATTATACCACTCTAAAAATAAAAATCAATATCTTGTGTTAAAAATCCTAAATTTTTTAAAATTCCACAAGATATTGATTTTTTGTTATTTAGATTTATAAAGTTTGAACTCGCTAGTATCTGTCTGAACAAGCTCATAGTTTTCACTGAGCCAGCTCTCTACATCTGACCACAAGGCAACTTTTTGATTGACCACAATCATCTTTGGTTGATTCTCTTTCAGATCATTCATAAGTTTGGTTTTATTTTCGTCGCTTGCAGTATAGAGTGTTGCTGTTACTAGAGAAGTCGGCGCCAAGCGCTCACTTGCACGATAGAAATCTGGACGATCATCCCAAGCATATACTCGATCCTCAGAACTCGTTTGTTGTTTGACCACGCTAGCAAGACGGTCTCTCTCCTGATAAGTCGCTGGGTGAGAAAGGTAGCGACTCACGATAGGAAGAACAATGAGATAGGCAAGGGCAATCAGTGGTAGATAGAAATTTCCTTTAAAGAAAGAAGTTTGTTTCTCACGTCTTCTTCTACGACGACTCCCTCCCTCCGAAACGTCTTCCTTGATTCCTGTCAGAAGGAGCAGGGCCAAGAAAGGAATTAGCACCACAAGACGAGTACCGTTGATAGGTTCTTTGGAGAGAATCAAGATTCCCAAAGAAACCAACACTCCCAAGCTAGCAGCAATTGAGAGGGCATATTGCTTGGCTGGTTTTGACTGGAACAAGCCTGCAAAGAGCAAGCCAAGGAAACCTAATCCAATAGCAAGCAAGCCATAGAAGGCTGCATTTTCAAGCAAATGCGAATTTGAAAAGAGGCTAAGAGTATTTACCGGATACAAGGTCTGGCTAATGGCATCTCCAAAACTACCTGTCCACACTGTATAGTAGCCTAAAGGATAGAATAAGAGTGAAAATCCTAGGGCTGACGCAAAGAACTGACATAGACCATGAACAAAGTGACCTTTAGCTAGATTAAAGCCGATGATGCCCAAGGCCAGTACAGCCGCAAACAAGGCGGTTGGGATTGGCGCAAGGAAGAAAGCGAGAGCAAGGCTCATACCCACTCGTACAAATCCTTTATCATCCTTTGGAAAAGCTAGATAATTTGTAACGATACTCAATGAATAAAATAGGAAAGGCAGGGCTAGCAAGAGAGCATAACCGCCACCAAAAGCGAGACCTGCTACAAGCAAGTATAAAATAAAGACAACTCGCTTCGCTTCCTTTTCTTGGCCGACAAGAGTATCCGCAGCCTTAAAAAGAAAAACACCTGCTCCAAACAAGGCCAACCACTCAACCAAAGCAATCAAAACACTGCCTTGAAAAAGGTAAGTTAGCACATAATAGAGCAATCCCTCCGTCCCAAAATAATCTGTATACATTTGACCATTTTGATGCAAGGCCCAACCGGTATAAAGATCCTGACTTTGTTGCGGACTGATTAAACCAAAAATAAAAGGCAGGGCAACCGAAATGGCTGTGGCTACTAAACTCCAAAGCAAAATACTAAAAAAGGGAATGGGAGCTCCTTCTCGTTTTTCTGGCACTGACCAGTCTTGGTAATGAGATTCTTCTTGTTTCTCATCTATTTTCCCGTATACGTTCATTCAATTTCTCCTCTAAGTTTATCTGTTTTAGTATATCAAAATCTTACAGGAATGTCAGCTTGGGATTGATATTTGCTGAATTTCTTATCCAATATCGCAAAGCGTTCGATTTCACGAAAACGGTGGAATCGACTATTTCTATACTCTCTGATAAAATCATCATCTTCTAGATTAAGCATGGTTTTCTCCTTTACTTATCTATTCGTAAGAAGACAAAAAAGATCCAGCTTTGGGCTAGATCTTAGTGGATAGTTAGAGCATAGGTGCAAACAACTGGACAATTTCCTTGATCAGGCTTTGATACCAGCTGGTTTTGATTGTGTGGGGATAGATTTCCTGAGAAACCTTAAAAATTTCTTCGAAGTCCCTTTCAATATCGATGATGGACTGCGTTCTATAAAGCAAGACGGCATTTTCATAGTGATGAAGCAAACTGCGATAGTCAAAATTGATGGTTCCCACTGTTGCTGCTTCTCCATCGACCAGCATTTGCTTACTATGAAGAAATCCGGGACTGTACTCGTAAATGCGAACTCCCGCGGATAGCAAATCTGGATAGGCTCCACGAGTAACCAATTGGATGACCTTCTTATCTGGGATACAAGGTGTCACAATTCGCACATCTACCCCTCTCAGAGCTGCATTTTTGATACTTTCTGTGAGATCATAGTCCGCAATCAGATAGGGAGTCGTGATATAGACGTAATCTGTAGCTTGATTGATAAGATTTTGGTAGACCGTTTTTCCAACTTGAGCTCTGTAGATGGGTTTTGGCCCACTACTATAGGGAATACAGAGCCCCATCCCATCTTTGGGCTGATTTTCGAGATGGTATTGGTCAAAGTCACTAATCTCTCCACGGTTGATATACCATGCAGATAAAAAGAGTCTGGTAAAAGCCTTTACTGCTGGACCATCCAGACGAATACCGCTATCCTTCCAGTAACCAAAGCGTTCGATATGGTTGATATACTCATCGGCCAGATTGATACCACCTGTATAGGCAATTTGACCATCGATAACCATGATTTTACGATGATCACGGTTGTTATAAGCAACAGTCAAACGTGGAATCACCTTGTTAAATTTATGGGCTTCAATCCCTCGGCTACGAAGCTGGATGGTATAATCCCCAGGCAAGGTTGCCATACAACCAATATCATCATAGAGAAGCTTCACCTCTACTCCTTGAGCTGCCTTTTCTTCCAAAATCTCCAAAATACTATTCCACATCAAACCTTCTTCGATGATATAGTATTCGAGAAAGATAAACTTCTCTGCTTTCTTGAGATCCTCTAGCATCTGATGCCACATGCTTTCACCAGATGCAAAAAATTGTGTATCCGTTCGATCATAGACATCAGCATTCGTGTCCATGCTGAGGAGTGATTTGATAACTCCGTAAGCCGACTTGTCTTGTTCTTTTAACTCCAAACGGAGAGCTCTGCTATTGTCCTCTCGGTCAACCATTGATTGGAGCTGCTTTAGCTGCTTCAATTCTTTTTTAGATAAACGACGCTCTCCAAACATGATATAGAGCAAAGGGCCAAAAACTGGCACAAAGGCTACTAACAGCCATGTTACTTTACTCTCAGGATTCATAGACCGATTGACAATCGATACAATAGTCGCTAAGCTCACTAAAATGACTAGGATAACCCAGACAATTGGAGCCATCTGCCCTAGATAGAGAAATAAACCAAAGACGATAAACAACTCTGCCAACATGATGGTAATACTAAAACCATATTTGGACATGAGTAGCTGCATTTTTCTAGCTGTCATACATCCCCTTCCTTTTCTAACATTCTCCTTAACCGCTTGATAAACTAATGTTTCTACTAGTATACCTCAGTTCAGGGGTAGATGGCAACCTTTTACTCTTGCCCTTCCATTTTCAGATGCGTATTACAGTTTGAGAGCCAACATATTGACCGTCATACCAGCAGCAGTTCCCATAAGGTAGACGATATCTCCTTCTTTAACCAATCCATGGTCCAATGAATAGGCTAAGCCAAATGGCACAGAGACTGACACCATATTTCCATAGTCCGTGACGAGATTGAGGTATTGATTCTCAGCTACACCTAGCTTTTCCATAACCAAAGGAAGGGCGCGACTAGCTTGATGAGGAATGATATAGTCCACATCTCCCAAGGCTAGCTGGGTCTTTTCTTGAAACTCTTTAAACATGACTGGGATTTTACGAGCTGACAAGAGGAGGATTTTCTTTCCCTTCATATCAAACATATAGTTGGTCTTAGTCGCTTCAGAGTACTCTTTTGGTTGAAAAGAAGTCAGACCTCCACGAATCTCCGTATCGTGAGCCCCTTCTGACCAAGTACGTTGGAGACTAGCAATGATCCCTTTTTCCTGATGACTTTTTTGGAAAATAAAGGCTACTGCCCCATCACTAAAGAGTTCAAAACTTTCTTTTTGCTTGGGATTGAGCCCTAAACTTCCAACCTCACTAGACACAATCAAGACACGATTGTATTCGCCCGCCTCAATCAAGTGGGACATAGTCGATAGAGCAGAAATAAAGCTGGTACAGGTCGTATTGATGTCCATTGCTGGAATTGAGAGTCCTTTTGCCACGCGCTCATGGATCAAGGCAGCCGTACAAGGAATAGGCTGAACACCAACTGCACTAGCTGATACAAGGCAATCGATATCTTTAATATCCAAATTTGCATGTTCAAGTGCACGGTGGATAGCTTCTTCTGCCAAGTCGAGTTGCGTTTCTTCATTTTCCACTACACGATAACGGGTCTGGTCTTTAAATTGAACTGTATGCTTTGGAAGGCAAATGCCATAACCTGCGATTTCTACATGTCTTTTTACTTCTGTCATTGTCTTTCTTCCTTTCATAAACGTTGGATACGTTTGAGTTTACGGCTAGTATCCCAGTGATAATCTGAAAATTGGATTTGAGGAACTATGAACTCTCTTTGCTGGGCCAAGAGTTGGAACTGTGCTAAAATTGCTGTCTCTACGTCCTCATCTCGTCGGCTTAGACAAACTTCCACTAATTTCTCAGAATGTTGCTTAACTTGATAATCTCCTACATTCTCCACAAAGAGGATGCAACGCCTAATAAAGTCTGGATAGATCGTTACCTGCCCCCCATCCAGTCCTTCAAAATAGAAGATGTCGTCAGAGCGTCCTTCGACCTTGTCAATCCGTGTATAGTAGGAGCCACAGGAACAAGGCTCCGGATTTTCAACCAAGATATCATTGAGCTGGTAGCGATAAACAGGCTGACTACTTCGCTTAAAGTCCGTAATCACTGGATAAAAACGGCGATCATCTAGATATTGCTTTTCTACAAAGATAATGTCTTCGTTGAGATGCAGATTGCCAGCTGAGCAAGTGCAGGCTAGGAAACCTTCTGTCGCCTGATAAACTTGGTCAATAATGGATAGAGAAAAGGCTTCTGCGATCCGTCCCCTATCACTATCTTCCAAGATTTCCGCCACCGAAACAATTTTTTGTGGGTGAATAGCTAACTCTCCATCCTTGAGACGCTTGCTCAATTCAAGCAACATCGAGGCTGGCGCCACAATAATCGTTGGTTGATAGTTGTTGAGTCGCTCGATATGCTCATCTGTATGTTTGAAAATATCAAAATACTCTAGACGAATGAGCGCCGTATTGATGGTCTGATAGAGTTCATTATCAGCTCTCAGGAAAAAGGCGATGCGGTGTCCAAAAAGCTGCCCCTTGGGCAACATCTTTGCCAAGATAGCCGCAGCCCACATACTTCGCTCTTTCTCTGTTGTGATAAAGAGCCCCCGATGTCCAGACGTCCCTGAAGACAGACCGACGGCCACTTCCCCTTTAAGTTCAGTGAAGTCACGGGTCTTCTCACTTTCAATAGCTAAGGATAAGGCTTCATCTCGATCCACTCCTTGGGTGTTGAGCTCATTGAAATGTTCCATCATAAAAGCCTTGTCCATATGGTCAAAGTTGCTAGGAATCCCATTTTTAAAATAAGGTGACTCACGTTTTAGAAAGGCCATATAGTTAGCTAATTGCTTTTTCTGATAGTTTTCTACAGCTTCTCGAGATTTGAAATGATGAAGCCATCGAGTTTGGATAAAGGTTTTAAGAAAGGTTATTTTTTTCATGCAAGATTGACTCTATCCTTTCTACAGGATCATGGCTAACAACTACCTCGATACCGTCCTTTAAGACTTCCCCCAGAAACTCTGTCCCCCTGATATAGTCGGCCCTATTATCCTGGACCAAGGAAGGAATCAGGTGCATCTTCTTGGTGTAAGGTAAGAGGTCAATTCCCCAACAGAGGTCCGCTGCAATGAGGAGATTAAGGTCTGGAAAATATAGACAGGCTTGCCCCCTAGCATGCCCGTCAACAGAGGCTACTAGGATACTGCCATCTCCGAAAAGATCACAAATCGGACGATAGGGAAAAGTTGAATCTTGCTGGTCAGCTCTGATAATGGTTAGATTTTTCTCAAAAGAAGCTGGCAAAAACTCCTTGAAAATCAAGTCTTTCAACTTGGGTTTTTGGTATACTTCATATACTTCTTTTGTCAAGATAAAGGTTGCATGAGGAAAGAAATTAGCTCCTCCCAGATGGTCTGGATGGAGATGAGACAACATGACATAGGTAATCTCTTCTAGCCTAATTCCTTTTGCCTTCAATAAGTATGAAATCTGATCCTTTTCCGTCATTTGAACAGGAGTTCCTAGACGGTAAAAACCATAGCGTAGCTTCGTCTTAATGTTATAGTGATAACCCGTATCATAGAGCAGATACCCCTTATCTCTATGCTTGATCAGAAATACTCCCGCTGGGAAGGTCATTTTTTTATTCTTGACTCCCTTAAACAGTAAACCCGCATAGCTGGTACAGTAGCCTGCTGGGAAATAATCAATGCTTTCGATAATCTTGGACATATTGTTCAATCCCTTCCGAAATACTGATTTGAGGGCGATACCCCAAGTCTCGCTCCGCCTTGCTGATGTCCAGCGTCTGGCTATACCTCAGCAAGTAATAGGTATAGCGTGTCAGAACCGGTTCTCCTTTGAGATGCAAGATCTTGTAAATAAACTCTAGCGTACTCGCAATAGCTGAAAGAAGAGAAGCTGGCACTTTTCGGTATGTTATCGGATAGCCTAGCCCTCTCAAAGTTTCTTCTATCAGACTCCTAAATTCCCTTGGTTCTCCATTGGTGATGTTATAGACTTCGCCACTAGCTTGAGGGGCCTCTAGAGCCAAACGAATGGCCAGAGCGACATTTTCCACACAGGTCATATCCATGAGCTGGCGACCGTCCCCTATCAAGGGAATGCCAATCTTCTGACTGAGTTTGAGAACTCGGGGTAAAATACTGGTATCCCCAATCCCAAAAAGCCCACGGGGGCGTAAGATGATGCTAGGTACATCCGGATAGTCTTTAAAGAGCTTCTCCGAAGCTAGTTTACTACGGATATAGTTGTTAAGCTTGTTTTCTTGCGGAGCATCGCATTCTTTGATGGCTAGCTGATCTCTAGGAGCAGCATAGATGCTAGGTGAGGATACGTAAACCAAGCGTTGGATTCCCGTCTCCCGACAAGCCTCTAAAACATACTTGGTCCCTAAGACATTTGTCTGGTAGAAATCCTCCCAAGGTCCCCAGACGGTAGAAAGAGCACCCGCATGCACAACCATGTCCATCCCCTGACAAGCTCGAGCCAAGTCCTCTTGCTTGGTCAAATCTCCCTGAAAAAATGATACTAGGGAGTTCTCCAAAGACTGACCCACCTTGCGATTGCGTCCAAAAGCGCGTACCTGATAGCCTTGCTGACTGAGCTCTTCAACAACATACTTACCTAGAAAGCCCGTAGCACCTGTTACCAATACTTTCTTCATGTCTTATTTCTCCTTGTCCCCTAAGAGCCGATGTATTTCGCTCTTCAGAATCTCTGTTGGCTGATAGATTTGAGCTGCACGACTAAGTTGGTTCAAGTCTGGCCAGTCATCTCTAGCCAACAACTCATCAAAAGCGTGTCCAATCGCTTCCGTATCCTCTCGTTTAGTAGTCAGGGCAATCCCTGCCTCTAATCCACGAACCGCATAGTCATACTGATCATAGTCATGGGGGAGAATCAAGGCAGGCTTGCCATAGATGATACACTGGTAAAAAATACCCGCACCGCCATGATGAATCACATAATCCATCTGAGGAATGTACTCCTTATAGGGAAGATAGGATACCACCGAAACATTGTCCATGACCTCCTCACATTGGAAATCTTGTCCGCCGAACCCCAGAGTTACAAAGAAGTGACAGTCCGGATGGGCTTTTGCCAATTGTTGTGTCTGATAGAGGAGGTTGTCTTTGGCCCATGCTAGCTGAGTGCCACAGGAGACAAGGACCTTCTTATAACCTGCATAAGGAGCCAAATCCAGAGGATAATTTTCTGCCCTCTCAATCGAAGAACCAAAAGGTCCTACCCAAAGGTAGTGATCTGGAAAACCACTTTTCAGCTCCAGCTCTTTCATCCCAATTCCCAAGATGGAATAGGGCGAATAAATGGTTTCCTGACCTTTCTGATTGTAGAGCTTAAAATCGTAACGTTTCAAGCGCTCTCTCAATAAAAAGGTTACGATTCGTTTCCCTAAACGAGTCCCTTTTCTTCCTAGCCATTGCTGGGTAGATTGGAAAGGATTCTTTGGACTGCCCATTCCTCCAAAGAAACAAGGCGGTCCATCTGTTGTTTCAATGGCAAACTGTGTCGCCATCGTGGTAATCCAGGGAATATTCAACTGTTCCGCAACAAGTCCTCCAGAGAGGGTTATAAAGTCCGCAATCACAATATCCGGTCTATTTTCCTGCCACTCTTGCACTAATTGATCTGAAACCACATTGATCAAATCAAGACTAGCTGACAACTGTCGATAAGCAGAGAACAGGTTTAATTGACCTTCATTGTTGGCTACACGCTCAAACTCGTCTACACAATTTTCTAAAATGGGAATCACTCGGAATCCCATCTCCTCTGCTACAGTTTTTCGTTGTGGTCCTGTAAATAATCGAATCTCATACAAGGGATCCTTCAACAAGGGGGCAAGTAAATTCAGTGTTGGGAAGAGATGCCCACTCAAGGGAACTACAACCACATCAATTTTGATTTTTCTCATATGTCTAGGATAGCAAATTTTTAAAAAAAGAACTACCAAAATGATAGTTCTTTCCAATATTATTTATATGTTGGGGAATACGTCGCTTCCACTCTACTTGATTTTTAGAAGAGTTCTTTGTAGAGAGCAATGGCTTCTTCTAAAGTTGGCATATAAGAAGTTTTACAAATATTTGTAAGCGTTTTAAGTAAAAAATTAGTAAAGAACAGCCAACCCTTTTTTCAAGAAAAAAGCTCCAAAAAGATAGCTTTCATCTCATTGGAACTTTTACTTAATCATTATTGCTTAGTTAATACCACTCGGTCAGATGCCTCTCGGTCCATATCATCGATAATCAATTGATTACCATTAACCGTGTAAATTTTAACATCATCACCGATAATGACACGTTGATTTTCTGGCTCAAAGCTGACTTGCTTGATTTCCTTATCTCCATCTGGCTCGACCTCAGTCCATGTACCAGTTTTACCTGTTACAACAAGAGTGATTTGGTCATTCTCATCTTTTCCAGTATAGGCACCATCGATATTCGTAGGTTGAGCTACAGTAGTGTCCTGACTTGAGGATGCCTGTGGTTGACTAGCACTTGTCGCAGCGCTAGAGGATGATGCTTGTTGAGTAGATGATTGCTGAGCCGATTGCTGGGTAGGGGCTTGTGCCTTAGGTCCACAAGCTGCTAAAAGACTAAGAATTGCTAGGGAAGCAATAGAAAGTGTGAATGTTTTCGTTTTCATAGCGATTTCCTTTCTTTTTGTGCCAATGTTTTGCTGGAATCGTTTCCAGATATACCTCCTACCTACAGTATAGCAACATAAACCTATAAGGTCAACTAATCTCATCGCTTCCAACCAAACTCCCTCGGACTTCCGAGATAAAGTAGAGGGAGCCCGTCACAAAAAGCAAGTCCTGGTCATTGGCCTTTTCTTCAAATTCTCTGATAAAGTCCCCATAGGAAGGAATCAAATCATAACCTACCACATCCTTTTCATCCAGAGAGCCTTGGTAGTCAAAGCCTGTTACCTTAAGTTTTACCTCAGGCAACTGCTCAGATAGATAGCCTAGCATCCCCTGATAATCCTTGCGTTTAAGTGCTCCAAAAAGGATGCGAACCTGGTAACCTTGCTGGATTTTCCCCTGGATAAACTCTACTAGACGACTTAAAGCTGGCAGATTGTGAGCCCCATCTAGGTAGATTTTCGGACGAATCCGTTCCAATCGACCTGCCCAGTGGGTTTCTTTCAAGGCCTGTCTGACAAACTCTTCTTCGACCCTTTCACCTCCTGACGCCATAAACAGAAGAAAAGTTTCTAAAGCCAAGGCGGCATTTTCTTGCTGATAAGCACCTTCCAAACCAATTTCAAGCTGGGAAAAGCTTGCTAGCTTACTTGAAAAATCCTCAGCATTCAAGGTGAAGTCTCGCCCAGCTTGATAAAGTTCAACAGCTAACTCTCTTGCTCTTTTTTGACAGACAAGCTCCGCTTCTGGAGCAAGCTTGGCAATGACTGCCTTCTTGCCAGCCTTGAAAATACCAGCTTTCTGCTCTGCTATTTCCTCCAGACTATCGCCCAAGGTCTCCTGATGATCTAGCCCAATCGAAGTAATAACTGCAATCTCTCCTGTTACGACATTAGTGGTATCAAGCAAACCACCAATTCCCACTTCTAGCAGGACTAGATCCACTCCCTGCTCTTTAAAGTAAAGCAAGGCAATCAGGGTCAACAACTCAAAGAAAGACAAGTGGTCATGTGTTTCTAAGAGAATTTTCTCCATTTCCTTGACTTGGTTAGCTATACGGACAAAGTCTTCCTCTGCGATTGGTTGCCCATTAATACAGATTCGATCATGGATACTGACGATATGAGGAGAGGTAAAAGTACCAACTTTTTTACCATGAGCAACAAACAACTCCCTCATGAAGGCAATGGTTGACCCTTTACCGTTAGTCCCTGTTACGTGGATAATAGGATAAGTCTTCTCAGTATTCCCCAGCAAATCCACTGCTCGCTGCATTCGTCCAAGACCAGATCTAAAGTTTAAACCAATCCGACTATGCAGCCATTCTTCTACTTCAAACATACATGTCTCCTTAACAAAAGTCCAATCAACTACCGCATCAAAGTATGATTACAAATAAAAAGTGAGGTCAGGACTAAAATCCCAACCTCTTACCTGGTTAGCTAATCACTAGCTACAATGAATTTCAACGTGGGCTAAAAACGTCCACCGGACTTACTTACGGTCTTTATTTTTAGCGTAAGGGTAAAATATCCCCCGGACGTTCCTGCGTTTCTAATTTCTAATTTCTGGCGCAGGGCTAAAAACATCCACTGGATGTTTTTACTCCTCCATAAAGCTGTTGAAGACTTCTTCAATCATGTTCCATTCGTCTTCTGAGTCTTCTGGGATTGGTTGCAATTCGCCTTCTGTTCCATCTTCATTTTCAGTGAATGAGTAGGCTTGGATTTCAACTTGGCCGTCTTCGTCTTCTTCTGCGTTAACTGGTACAAGCAGAACATAGTTCTTACCAAATTCTTCTTTTCCATCAATGGTCAAAAGGATTTCAAATAAAGTTTCATTTCCTTGCTCATCTACTAGTGTAATCAATTCACGTTCTTCGTGATCGTGGTTGTGATCGTGTGACATAGTTTCTCCTCTGTCTTAAAATTTTCTATCTAAATAATTTTGCAAAATCAGCTGAGCAGCCAACTTATCAATTACTTTCTTGCGCTTGTTGCGACTGATATCTGCTTGCTCAATCAGCATACGTTCCGCAGCGACAGTCGTCAGACGCTCATCTTGATAGTCTACTGGTAAACCAAAAAGCTCCTCTAATTTTGCTCCGTAGGCTTGACTAGCTTCTACTCGCGGACCGCTGGTATTGTTCATGTTTTTAGGTAGACCAACTACAAAGCGTTCCACCTTATAGCTGTCAACCAATTCCTTGATACGGTCAAAACCAAACTGGCCCTGACCCTCATTAATCTGGATGATTTCAAGTCCCTGAGCTGTGAAGCCGAGCGGATCGCTAATGGCAACACCCACTGTTTTTGAACCGACGTCCAATCCCATAATTCTCATAGATTATAGATCGACTCCTTGTCCCTTAAGGTAGTAGCGTACCAATTCTTCAACAATTTCATCACGCTCATACTTACGGATTTGATTTCGTGCATTGTTGTAACGAGGAACGTAGGCAGGGTCTCCACTCAATACATAACCGACGATCTGGTTAATCGGATTGTAGCCCTTGTCATTCAAAGAAGCATAAACATCTGTCAAAGTTTCGCTAATTTCTTTCTTATTGGAATCATCCAATTTAAACCGTACAGTTTCTTCAGTAAATCCCATTCTAACACCCTCTTTCCTTAGAATACTACTATTATAGCACATTCCCTGACGTTCTACAAATAAGTCAGTCTATTTATTTGGATTTTCTTACTGTTCCGTCGCCCCATTTGCCACTCTGTCAGCAATATACTGGCTAGGTTCGTTTTTTAAGAGATTTTCAAGACCAATATTTTTTAAATATTCTAGTTGAGATGCCTTTTTGACATCCAAAACTTGAAAATCATAGGTCGTTGTGGTCTGGATTTCTGTCTCGCTGAGTAGCTTGGTTTCCAGTGTAAATCCTGCTAGTTTGCGTGCCTCTTGGATGGTCTCATCCTTCTCTTCCGCTTCTAGAAGCGCTTTTTGCGTCTCCTCTAGGCCATTTTCAGAGATAAAGGTCTTGAGTTCATCCCCGACAGGTCGTTTTTGCTGAATGGTCAAGGTCAAAAATTGATTGCCTTTATAAGTAATCGTTTGAGTCTGTTGCGTTCCATTTTCTGACTTCGGCATCAGCAAGGTCTTGGTGACCACCGTATTCTTTTCGGCATTATCCAAAACAGGAAGGTTGGATTGGAGAGGTTCAGATGCTGTTGTGGAAGTAGCAGGGCTTTCCTTTTTTTGCCCACATCCCGCAAGCAAAAAGAGGAGAGCAAAACTAGCAATTAGTAACTTTTTCATAATTCCTCACATGATTTTAAAATAAAAGAGCAAACAAGGCCAGGAGTCACTCCCAGCCTTGATGTTTTATAGAGCTGCACGTAGACGTGCTTCTGCATTTTCTACATTACGGACAGAGCGTGGCAAGAAGGCACGGATATCATCTTCTTTATAGCCGACTTGCAGGCGCTTCTCATCAACGAGAATCGGACTCTTTAAGATCCGTGGTGTTTCCATGATTAAATTGAGCACTTCATTGACACTCAAATCCTCGATGTCAACTCCAAGAGCTTTAGCGTAGCGGTTTTTCGATGAAACGATACTGGCAATTCCATTATCGGTTTTCGTGAGAATATCTAATAACTCTTCTCTCGTAATTCCTTCTTTACCAAGATTTTGTTCTTTATAACTTAACTGATGGGCATTGAGCCAAGTTTTCGCTTTTTTGCAGCTAGTACAACTTGAGACTGTATAAATTTTGATCATGTACCTACCCCTTTCGCTACATGTTACTATCAGTTTAATCTATTATACCATAAAAAGCATCCGACTTGCGACCTATTTTTAAAAAAATTTACCTTTTTTCACGATTTTCGTACTTTTTTCTTGACAAAATCAAATTATAACCAACTCTTAAATTTTTTGATATAGATTCGCTTCACCACTGTAACACTGATCATATACAAAACGATAATCAAAAGCAAAAAGAGGAAATAAATTGGTTCCAAAGGGGTTAAATGAAGTAGGCTAGCAATTGAAGAGTAGGGAAGGAAGGTCACAAAACTAGCTGCTAGCAAGGTTGTTCCAAGAACAAACCATGATGGACGGCTTTGTAAGAAAGGAAGTTTTGCTGAACGAAGCATATGGATAACCATGGTTTGGGACCACATGGATTCAATGAACCAACCTGTCTGGAACAAGACGATAAAGCCCGTTGCAGACTCTGCTCCGTGGACATAGGCTTGACCTGTCGCCATTGGAACAATGACAAAATAGAGCAAGATAAAGGTCAAAATATCAAAGATAGAAGAAATCGGACCCATCCAAATCATAAAGCGTGTAATAGACTTAGCTTCCCACTTATGAGGATGTTTCAAAAAGTCTTCATCCACATTATCAAATGGCAAGGCAATGCAAGAAAGGTCGTAGACGAGGTTTAACACAATCAAGTGAATCGGAGCCATTGGCAGGAAAGGTAAAAAGATACCAGACACTAACAGAGAGAAAATGTTCCCGAAATTAGAGCTGACCGTCATCTTGATATATTTGGTCATATTAGCATAGACCTTACGTCCTTCAACCAGCCCTTTTTCAAGCACCATCAAATCCTTATCTAGCAAAATGACATCAGCGGTTTCTTTGGCAATATCTACTGCTGTATCAACAGAAATCCCCACATCTGCCACTTTCATAGAAGGGGCATCATTGATCCCATCTCCCATATAGCCAACACAATGTCCATTCGATTTGATTTGTAAAATGATTCGTGCTTTTTGATCCGGAGAAAGTTTGGCAAAGACAGTCACCTTCTCAACTGCTTGGGCCAACTCTTCGTCCGTCATGTCGTCAATATCAGAACCCAACAAGATTTGATCAACGTTTAAACCAACTTTTTCGCATACTGCTTGGGTCACCTTTTCATTGTCTCCCGTCAAGATCTTTGTTTGAACGCCGTGTTCTAACAAAGCTTGAATAGCAGGTGCTGCTGATGGTTTTGGTGGGTCTAGAAAGGCAAGATATCCTGTTAGAATCATCTCTTTTTCATCTTCAACGGAGTAAGCAAAACCTTCTTTTAGGCCTGTTTTATAGGCGACTCCCAAGATTCGCAAGCCCTGTTGATTGAGTTGGTCCACTTCTTTTAAGATTTCCACCCGGATATCATCCGTCAGAGGACTAATCTGACCTTGATATTCCACATGGGTTGAGATCGCAAGCATTTCCTCTAGGGCACCCTTGGTTACCAAACTAACAACTTCGTTTTCATCCTTGACGATGACACTCATCCGCCTGCGTTCAAAGTCAAATGGAAGTTCATCTATTTTTTGGAAGCTAGTATCCAAATTTTGTAGAATAGCGTGTTCTTTAGCTTCTTTTTCAGTTCTACTGATAATGGCACGGTCCATCAAGTTTTTCAATCCCGTTTGAAAATAGGAATTGAGGTAGGCCCGTCTCAACACAGACAAATCCAAATCTCCATGTATATCCAAAGGATATTCAAGGACAATTTCGTCTTGGGTAAGGGTTCCTGTTTTATCAGTGCATAGGATATCAATAGCACCCAGGTCCTGTATGGCATTGAGTTTTTTGATGACGACTTTTTCCTTGGCCATGATAATGGAGCCTTTTGCTAGACTGGCCGTGATGATCATAGGAAGCATCTCAGGTGTGAGCCCGACACCCACACTCAGTGCAAACACACCTGCTTCCAACCAATCCCCATCTGTCAAGCCATTGGAGAGAAAGACGATGGGAACCATGACTAGCATCAAACGGATCAAGAGCCAAGAGATACTGTTCATCTCCCGCTCAAAAGAGGTTGGTTCGTCATAGGTATTGAGGGTTTGCTCGATTTCTCCCATCATGGTGTCATCACCGACCGCTAGAATCAAAGCCTTGGCACTTCCTGATATCACGTTGGTTCCCATAAAGGCGAGCGCTTCTGCTTCTAGCAGACTATCGAAGTTTGACTGACTCATTTTTGACAAGGCTAGTTTTTCAACCGAGTCACTTTCACCTGTCAAACCAGACTGTTGGACAAAGAAGTCACGTGATTCAATTAAAAGGAGGTCTGCTGGAATCATATCTCCAGCACTTAATTTGACTATATCTCCAACGACCAAATCTTCAATTGCCACCTCTAAACTCTGGCCTTCGCGAATAACTGTGGCTGTGTTCACAATCATTTTTGATAGATTGGTCGCAGCCTTGTCACTCCGCAATTCTTGGACAAAGCGTATGCCACCAGAGATTAGAACGAGAACGACGATGATGATAGAGGTCGTCGGATCTTCTTGTCCAGGCTTTGCCAACCAGACATTGGTCACCATGGAGATCATAGCGATGACCAGAAGGATGATTGTAAATGGATTGATAATAGATTCGTAAATCTTTTTGAGGATACTGTCTTCTTGACCCTTGGTGATGGTGTTTTCGCCATATAGGTCACGATTTTTCTCCACCTGCTCCTCAGTCAAGCCTGTTAGACTTGTCTTATAAAAAGATAGAGTTTCTTTTAAAGGTGTGTGAATAGCTACTGCTAATCTTTCTTTTGTAGTTTTCATTGGTTTCTCCTATCTGTATGAATAATGTGTTTCATACACAGAGACCAATCACTTTATAAGGGCAGAACGACACAAATCAGCGATTGGCTGTGTATGTGCGGTTCTGGATGATCGTCAATTTGCATCGTTTGTCTCCTTTCCTTGTTCTAAAACAGTAGAAAATCCCACCATAAAATGGCAGGATTAAAAAACTAATTATCTGTTTTTTCGTTCAAGCTTTAACTCCATAGGGCGATGTAATGAGCTTAGTCTTGGCCTTCGCGACCAAGACTGTTGACCAACGAGTAGTGTCTCCACTGCTTTGCGGTAGTCATCCGTATCCCTATGGTAGCCTCACCTACCGTTTTCGTCTATCAGTATAAACCTTTAAAATATAAAAGTCAACAATTTATCATAATTTTCTTAAATAACAATTAATTCCTTCGGCGCTAGAGTCAACAATTCGCAACCGTTATCTGTAATCAGGATATCATCTTCAATACGAACGCCGTATTTACCTTCAATATAAATACCCGGTTCATCAGTCAAGACCATACCAGATTTAATAACTTCTTTGGAAGCTTGGCTAAAGTAGGGTTCCTCATGGATATCCAGTCCGATACCGTGTCCGATACCATGGGTAAAGTAGTCGCCATAGCCTGCCTCGATGATAATATCACGAGGGATTTTGTCAAAGTCGCGGAAACCTAGACCTGCCTTGGCTTGGTCAATCAAGGCTTGATTGGCTTTCAGAACCGTATTGTAAATCTCTGCCTGCTCGTCACTGACATGTCCTAGATAGATAGTCCGTGTCATATCGCTGACATAGTGATCGTAAAGACAGCCGAAGTCCATGGTGATGGCTTCTCCCAGCTCTACGGGTTTATGCATGGGATGGGCATGTGGTTTAGAAGAGTTGATACCACTCGCTAAAATGGTATCAAAAGACAAGCCTGCCGCTCCTAGCTCACGCATACGGAAATCAAGGAAGTTGGCAATTTCAATTTCAGTTTTTCCTGGTTTGATAAAGTCAAGTGCATCGTGGAAAGCTTGGTCTGAGATTGAACATGCCTTGCGAATAGTCGCAATCTCCTTCTCATCCTTAATTATACGAAGCGCTTCAACAAACTGAGTCTGCGGAAGCAAGTCCAAACCTTCAAATGCTGCCTGCATACGATGATAGTAAGAGACCGAAATCTCATCTTCAAAACCGACGCGAGACAATCCCATATCCTTGACAATTCCTGTAATGACAGCCAACTCATCGCGGTCAGCCACAATCTCAAAACCTGTCACTTCTTGCTTAGCAGCAATGATATAGCGAGAGTCTGTCACCAAGACCTGACGATCACGGCTGATAAAGACGGTTCCGTTTGAACCCCAAAAACCAGTCAGGTAGTAGACGTTTTTTAGGTTGTTGATGATGATGCCATCTAGTTCTTTTTCTTGCATTTTCGCTAGAAATGCTTGCACACGTTTATTCATGATGTAACTTTCCTTTCAAATAGTGTCCTGTGTAGCTAGCTTCATTAGCCGCTACTTCTTCTGGTGTTCCTGTTGCGATGATGGTTCCACCACCGACACCGCCCTCAGGTCCCAAATCGATAATATGGTCTGCCGTCTTGATAACATCTAGATTGTGCTCGATGACGAGGACTGTATTGCCATCGTCGACAAAGCGAGCCAAGACTTTAAGCAAGCGAGCGATATCCTCAGTATGAAGCCCTGTCGTCGGCTCATCGAGAATGTAGAATGACTTGCCTGTTGAGCGTTTGTGGAGTTCACTAGCCAACTTCATACGCTGGGCTTCCCCCCCAGAAAGGGTGGTAGCCGGTTGTCCTAACGTTACATATCCCAGTCCGACATCCTTGATGGTCTGAAGTTTGCGTTGAATCTTGGGAATGTGTTGGAAGAATTCTACCGCATCGTTGACGGTCATATCCAAGACTTGCGAGATGTTCTTTTCCTTGTAGTGAACTTCTAAGGTTTCACTGTTGTAGCGGGTACCGTGGCAGACTTCACAAGCCACATAAACATCTGGCAAGAAGTGCATCTCAATCTTGATAATCCCGTCACCTGAGCAGGCTTCACAACGACCACCCTTGACGTTGAAACTGAAACGGCCCTTCTTGTAGCCTCGAATCTTAGCTTCATTTGTCTGAGCAAAGAGGTCTCGTATATCGTCAAAAACTCCCGTATAAGTAGCTGGGTTGGACCTCGGCGTCCGTCCGATTGGGCTCTGGTCAATGTCAATCAAGCGGTCTACATGCTCAATCCCTGTGATGGTTTTGAATTTACCAGGCTTGTCTGAATTGCGGTTGAGCTTCTGGGCAATAGCTTTTTTGAGGATGCTGTTGATTAAGGTCGATTTCCCTGAACCTGACACACCTGTCACCGCAATGAATTTTCCTAATGGGAAGCGAGCAGTGATATTTTGCAAGTTGTTCTCACGCGCTCCGGTCACTTCGATAAAGCGACCATTTCCGGCACGGCGCTCTGCTGGCACTGGAATGGCACGTTTCCCTGACAAATACTGGCCTGTGATAGACTTGCTGTTGCGAGCCACCTGCTTGGGTGTTCCTGCAGCGACAATATCTCCACCAAAAACACCGGCACCCGGACCAACGTCAATCAGATAATCCGCCTCGCGCATGGTATCTTCGTCATGTTCTACCACGATGAGAGTATTGCCCAAGTCACGCATCTTTTTCAGACTGGCAATCAGGCGGTCATTATCCCTCTGATGAAGACCAATTGACGGCTCATCCAGGATATAGAGGACACCTGATAGATTGGACCCAATCTGGGTTGCCAAGCGAATTCGCTGACTCTCCCCACCTGAAAGGGTTCCTGCCGAACGCGACAGAGTCAGATAGTTGAGTCCCACGTTATTGAGGAAGGTCAAACGATCCTTGATTTCCTTGAGAATAGGACGGGCAATGATGGCTTCATTTTCAGACAAGGTCAGCTGGCTCACCAAAGCCAAGTGGTCTGCGATAGACAGGTCTGAGATTTCACCGATATGTGGTCCTTGCTCCCCACCCACACGAACAGACAAGGCCTGGTCATTGAGACGGTAGCCATGGCAAGTTCCGCAGGTTAGTTCATTCATGTAGAGACGCATTTGGGTGCGTGTGTAATCACTGTTAGTCTCATGGTAACGACGCTTGATATTATTGACAACCCCCTCAAAAGGAATGTCAATATCGCGCACACCGCCAAATTCATTTTCATAGTGGAAATGGAATTCCTTGCCATCAGACCCATAGAGAATCAAGTTCTTATCTTCTTCTGACAAGTCCTCAAAGGGCTTATCCATATCCACTCCAAAAGCTGTCATGGCTTGTTCCAGCATATTTGGATAGTAGTTGGATGAGATAGGATTCCAAGGTGCCAGGGCTCCCTCACGCAAGGTTTTGCTGGTATCAGGAACCACTAAATCAACATCCACCTCCAGCTTGATGCCCAAACCATCACACTCACTACACGAGCCAAACGGGGCATTGAAGGAGAAGAGACGAGGCTCTAACTCTGGTACTGTAAAACCACAAACTGGACAGGCATAATGCTCAGAAAAGAGCAACTCCGAATCGTCCATAGTGTCGATAATCACATAACCTTCTGCGATACGAAGGGCAGCCTCGATTGAGTCAAAGAGACGGCTACGAATGCCCTCCTTGATGACAATACGGTCTACCACAACATCGATATTGTGTTGCTTGCTCTTAGACAGCTCTGGAACTTCGGTAACATCATAGACTTCCCCATCCACTCGGACGCGGACATAGCCGTCTTTCTGAACCTTTTCAATGATACTCTTGTGTTGCCCTTTTTTCTTACGAATGACCGGAGCTAAAATTTGCAGACGTTGGCGTGCTGGCAATTCCAAGACCTTATCCACGATTTGCTCAACAGAAGAAGCCTTGATAGCCCCGTGTCCGTTGATACAGTAAGGCGTCCCCACACGTGCGTAGAGGAGACGCAGATAATCATTGATTTCAGTCGTGGTTCCCACGGTCGAACGAGGATTTTTACTGGTTGTTTTTTGGTCGATAGAAATAGCTGGGCTGAGACCGTCAATGGCATCTACATCTGGTTTTTCCATGTTGCCCAAAAACTGGCGAGCATAGGCTGATAGACTCTCTACATAGCGACGTTGGCCCTCAGCATAGAGGGTATCAAAGGCCAGACTGGATTTCCCAGACCCTGACAAACCAGTCACAACAACTAGCTTGTCTCGCGGAATCTCCACATCAATATTTTTTAAGTTATGGGCACGTGCCCCATGAATCACAATTTTATCTTGCATCTTTGTTCTTTCTAGTCCATTATTGCTTTCCATTATACCAAAAAATGTGAAATTCTATTACCCAAAAAGCTGTTTTTATAGTATAATAGTACGGTGCAAAAAATGAATCACTGAATAGTATGAAAGGATAGGGGATATGAAACAAGTTTTTCTCTCAACAACAACTGAATTTAAAGAGATCGACACGCTTGAACCGGGTACTTGGATCAACCTCGTCAATCCTACACAAAATGAATCATTGGAAATCGCCAACGCCTTTGACATTGATATTGCCGACCTTCGAGCACCGCTCGATGCGGAAGAAATGTCCCGTATTACCATCGAAGATGAGTACACTTTGATCATCGTGGACGTTCCCATCACAGAGGAAAGAAACAATCGTACCTACTACGTTACGATTCCGCTGGGGATTATCATCACAGAGGAAACCATTATCACCACCTGCTTGGAATCCCTCCCCGTTCTCGATGTCTTTATCAACCGTAGACTGCGCAACTTTTACACCTTCATGCGTTCACGCTTTATCTTCCAGATTCTCTACCACAACGCCGAACTTTACCTTACGGCCCTTCGTTCGATTGACCGTAAGAGTGAACAAATCGAAAGTCAACTTCACAAGTCTACTCGAAACGAAGAGCTGATCGAGCTCATGGAATTGGAAAAGACTATCGTCTATTTCAAGGCCTCACTGAAGACGAACGAGCGCGTGATTAAGAAATTGACTAGCGCAACTAGCAATATCAAGAAATACCTAGAAGACGAAGACCTACTTGAAGACACTCTGATTGAAACCCAACAAGCCATCGAGATGGCAGATATCTATGGAAATGTCCTTCACTCTATGACAGAGACCTTTGCCTCTATCATTTCCAACAACCAGAACAACATCATGAAAACTCTGGCTCTCGTGACCATTGTCATGTCTGTCCCAACCATGATCTTCTCAGCCTATGGGATGAACTTCAAGGATAATGAAATCCCTTTGAACGGTGAGCCACACGCCTTCTGGTTAATCGTCTTTATCGCCTTTGCTATGAGTGTCTCGCTCACTCTCTATCTCATCCATAAAAAATGGTTCTAAGAGGAATCCCTATGTCTCAGATTGATTTACAAAAATTAACTAAGAAAAACCAAGAGTTTATCCACATCGCTACCCAACAATTTATTAAAGATGGTAAAACAGACGCTGAAATCAAGGCTGTCTTTGAGGAAGTTATTCCTAAAATCCTTGAAGAGCAAGCCAAAGGAACGACAGCTCGTTCCCTCTACGGCGCTCCAACTCACTGGGCCCATAGCTTCACTGTCAAGGAGCAATATGAAAAAGAGCATCCAAAAGAAAATGACGATCCAAAACTCATGATTATGGACTCAGCCCTTTTTATCACCAGTCTCTTTGCATTAGTTAGCGCTCTGACTACCTTCTTCTCTACGGATCAAGCTATTGGCTATGGATTGATTACCCTCTTGTTGGTTGGGCTTGTAGGAGGACTTGCCTTCTACTTGATGTACTACTTTGTCTACCAGTACTATGGACCAGACACAGACCGTAGCCAACGTCCTCCATTCTGGAAGTCAATCCTCGTCATCCTCGCTGCTATGCTTCTCTGGTTGGCTGTCTTCTTCGCAACAAGCTTCCTACCAGCCACTCTCAATCCAATCCTTGCTCCATTGCCTTTGGCTGTTCTAGGAGCAGCCCTTCTCGCCCTTCGCTTCTATCTCAAGAAACGTTTCAATATCCGAAGCGCAAGCGCAGGCCCATCACGTTATTAAGAAAAGTGAAACGCTATGGCATATAGTCAATCCTTAGCACAGCAGATTAGAAAAATTCTAGCACTCAAACTTCCTCCCCAAATTTTCGAAGAAGAGCTAGAAGAAAAGAAACTGTTTGGTGGTCTTGCCTTTATGATTCGTGGGAAAATGGTCCTTACAGTCAGTTCCAGAAAGGACCAGCTGGTTATGGTGAGAATTGGCAAAGAAATAGAAAAGCAAGTTCTACCCCGAACAGGAGCTCATACTACATTGATGAGGGGACGCCTTTATCATGGCTATATAGACTTAGATATAGAAGGTCAAAAAGAATTGCCTTACTGGATTGATTTGGCCCTCTCCTATAATCAAGAGTTGACCAAGTAACTCATATCTAGCGAGATTAGAGATTAGAAAAACGAAAAGCAACTGCACAGGCGGTTGCTTTTTCACTTGCTTTCTTGAGATTCAATAGCACTTCTGACTCTAATCTCTATCGTTTTCTCTCATTTTTTATGATAAAATAGGCTCAATCAATTTCTAGGAGGATGAGATATGGTTTCTACTATTGGTATCGTCAGTTTGTCTAGCGGTGTTATCGGAGAGGATTTTGTCAAACACGAAGTCGATTTGGGCCTCCAACGTCTCAAGAATTTGGGACTCAATCCTGTCTTCTTGCCCCATTCGCTAAAGGGCTTGGACTTTATCAAGGACCATCCGGAGGCACGTGCAGAGGATTTGATGCAGGCCTTTTCGGACGATAGCATCGACATGATCCTCTGCGCCATCGGTGGAGATGATACCTATCGCTTGCTACCTTATCTTTTTGAAAATAACCAACTCCAAAAGGTTATCAAGCCAAAGATTTTTCTTGGCTTCTCGGATACAACCATGAACCACCTTATGTTGCATAAACTAGGGATCAAGACTTTTTATGGGCAATCCTTTCTAGCAGACATTTGTGAATTGGACAAGGAGATGTTGCCCTATAGCCTCCACTACTTCAAAGAACTGATCGAGACAGGAAAAATCTCAGAAATCCGCCCTAGCGACCTTTGGTTCAAGGAACGGACTGACTTTAGTCCCAATGCTCTGGGAACAGCTCGTATCAGCCACGTAAATACAGGTTTTGATTTGTTACAAGGAAATGCTCAGTTTGAGGGAGAAATCCTCGGTGGTTGTCTTGAGTCCCTCTATGATATCTTTGACAATTCTCGATATGCAGACAGTAGAGAACTCTGCCAAAAGTACAAACTCTTCCCTGACTTATCCGACTGGGAAGGAAAGATTCTCTTGCTAGAAACAAGCGAAGAAAAGCCTGAGCCGGAAAACTTCAAAAAGATGGTGCAGGCTTTAAAAGAAACTGGGATATTTGAGGTCATCAGTGGACTCTTGGTCGGAAAACCTATGGATGAAACCTTCTATGACGACTATAAGGAGGCGCTAATGAACATCATTGATAGCAATATCCCGATTGTCTATAATCTAAACGTAGGCCATGCCACACCAAGAGCCATTGTACCCTTCGGCGTCCATGCTTATGTGGATGCAAAAGAGCAAGTCATTCGCTTTGACTATAACAAAAAATAAACAATTTCTCCATTTTTGTGCTTTGGTATTGATTTTCGTTACAATTTGTGTCTGAATTTATTGCATTTTGCTTATTTCTATGATATCTTTTTAAAGGAGGTGTATATGACTAAACAAAAAATAAATCAAATTGTCGGTTCAATTGGAGCCTTTATCGGGATTGTTGTATTTATCGCCTACATCCCACAAATTTTTGCCAATTTACAAGGCAACAAAGCTCAACCATTCCAGCCTTTATCCGCAGCAGTATCTTGTTTAATTTGGGTTATTTACGGATGGACAAAAGAGCCTAAGAAGGATTGGATACTAATTATTCCAAACTCAGCTGGCGTTGTCTTAGGTGGACTGACATTTCTTACTGCACTATAAAAGTTACTAGCATATAATCAAAAAGCTGAGATAATTTTCTCAGCTTTTTCTATTTTCTCAGATAGTTAGACGCTTGGACTCACTAATTTCCGTTTTTCCACTCACAATCATTCTCGTGGTCATCAACTAGGCCTGCAGCCTGTAAAAAAGATAAAACTGCGACTGGACCTGTAAACTTGAAGCCTCGTTTTTTAAGATCTTTGGCTAATTTTTCAGACAAGGCTGTTTTAGCAGGTGCTAGGTGATAGTCGGGAACATCATTGATGATGGTTTGTCCATCGACAAAAGACCAGAGGTAGGCGTCAAAAGAGCCATATTCTTCCTGTAGTCGTAAAAATGCTTGGGCGTTAGAGCGTGTAGCAAAAATCTTGGCTCTATTTCGAATGATAGCTGGATTCTCCAGTAAGGCTTCCAATTCGGTATCGGTCATCTCTGCGACTGCATGAATTTGATAGCCATGAAATGCTTCTCGGAAAGCCTGGCGTTTGTTTAGTACCGTTTCCCAAGACAGACCAGCCTGATAAGTCTCCATACAGAGCAGTTCAAAAAGAGCGCGGTCATCATGAAGGGGTTGGCCCCACTCTTCATCATGATAGGCTACATATAAAGGGTTGTTCATTTTAACCCAACCACAGCGTTTTGTCATAAAAATCTCCTATTTCACCAACATCTTAAGGGCCGACTTGATATAGTTCTCAGCTGTATCTGTCGTTCCTTCAAAGAATTTCTTAATTTTCTTGAGCTCAGTCGCCTTGTAGCCTAGCGCCAACATGGCCTCCATAGCTTCTTCCAGTTCTTGGTTTTCAACGCTGGTTTGCACTGCGACCTTGGAAGGAAGGTCATCACTAGCCACAACTACCTTGCCTTCCAAGTCCAGCACCATCTGTTGGGCTGTTTTCTTGCCAATTTTAGGGAACTTAGTCAAGTAGGTAATATTCTTGGTTTCAATGGCTTGAACCAAGCCAGCATTGTCATCGGCAGCAATAATAGCAAGAGCTGATACAGGACCAATCCCAGATACTGAAATCAGACTGAGAAAGAGCTTCTTCTCGTCTTCTGA
Organism: Streptococcus oralis; assembly: GCF_001579525.1. Classification (GTDB taxonomy): domain Bacteria; phylum Bacillota; class Bacilli; order Lactobacillales; family Streptococcaceae; genus Streptococcus; species Streptococcus oralis_M. The sequence continues at coordinate 207,998 of NZ_LQZC01000011.1, forward strand.
TCGAAAACCATAAAGCAGATGGGCATCCTCACGGACAACTTGGTGCACATAAATCTGAGTTTCTTGGTTAACCTGACCTGAGTAAGCATAAGGATTGGCTACATGCAAGATATAGCCGATACCATTTGCCTCAAGGACAATATATTTAGCAGTGATTTTGGTAATGATTCCTTTTAGATATTCGTACATAATTTTTTCTCCATTATTTTGCCTATCTAGTATACCATATTTCCCCAAGACAGACTGCAACAAAAGGTGCAACCTCTAGTTGACAAATAGTACAAGAGATTGTATTCTCATTATAAGTAAAAATTGTTAGGATAGAAGTAGAAAAAGGAGGAGAGTATGATGAAACTCGCAGAAAAACTATTTGAGCTCCGAAAGGAAAAAGGTTGGTCCCAGGAAAAGCTAGCAGAACAAATCAACGTTTCTCGGCAAAGCATCTCAAAATGGGAGTCTGGTCAAGTTCTTCCTGAAATCGAAAAAATCATTGAATTAAGCAAGATTTTCCAAGTGACAACTGACTATCTACTACTGGATGAAAACTCTGAAAAAGGGTCCTCAGAAGTGATCGTGGAAGAAGACAAGGACAAATACTATAAAGAGGTTAAATCCTTTGGTCTCTGGCAGGTGATTTATATTTTCGTATTGGCTCTAGCTATCTATCTCTTTTTAGCCGGTTCTAGTTTTCCAGCCGAGTTCACCGCCTGGATTTGGCTGACCTTCGTTCTCTTGATTGCTTCAGCGATTGCTATCAGCAAGGCTCTCAAAACCAAACAACGTTATCTTGATAAAGTGATTGGTCTTAAGAATCCTTCCGACAAAGACGACTCTACAAAACCTTGAATCACCTAATTGAGTTTTCGCAATATTTTTTAGAACTGGTCTTGTCAAGCAAGTGTAAACCTCATGTCAACTTGCCCAAGTCCAATCAAAGTTCCCACCTTAGAAAAACTAAAAAGCCTTGTTCAAAAGGAACAAAGGCTTTTTGTGTTCTTAATATTTCCCCAACTCACGAAGACTCGTATGATTTTCCTGAATGCGTCGGAACATTTTTTCCATATCCGACTTGGTGAAATGTACCAACACAGGACGGCCATGTGGACAGTTGTAAGGGTTATCACATTGAGAGAGCTGATAGAGGAGTTGTCTAGCTGCATGGTCATCGATACGATGGTTGGCCTTGATAGACCGCTTGCAGGACATCATGATTGCCAGCTCTGCTCGGTATTTCTTGATCGAAACTTCCTTGGTCAAGAGCAGCATGTCGCACATCTCATAGATACCAGACTCGATTTCTTCCTCTGCCATCCAAATAGGATGTTCACGCAGGATGAATTGATTTTCTCCGTACTCTGCTAAAAAGACACCCACTTCCTCTAAGAGAGGCATTCTTTCCCTGAGACGAAGGGCATCATCTGCTGGGAATTCAAAGATGTAGGGCACTAGGAGTTGTTGCTGACTCTGGTCAACATTGCCGATGCTTTCACGGTATTCCTCGTACTTAACCCTTTCCTGAGCCGCATGCTGGTCAATGATATAGAGTCCATCTCGCCCTTGGGCAAAGAGATAGGTCCCGTGCATTTGTCCGAAAAACTCCAACTCTGGGAAGCTCGATGCTTCTTCTCGCTCCAGCTTGTCATAAGCCTTATCGAGGCTAGCAAGATCTAACTCTGGATGGTCTAGTTGGTCGTAGTTAGCAGGCTTTCTCTCTGCAAAATGCAGTTTTGCGGGCTTGGTTAGCTGGTCCAAGGTTTCCTTGGCAAACAGGGTTAGGTCCCTACCCTCATCAGTCAATTCTACCTGGTGATCAGCCACCTCAGCTTGACTAGGTTTTGAGAGTTCTGTTTTTTCATAGTAAAGCGTATTTTCTTTGAGTGGGAGAATGGTCTGCTCCACCTTTTGACGATTACGCACGGTCGACTTGGCAAGATTTTCTAAAGCATCAGGAATCAAGGCTTGTTCCTTGAGACTATTTGAAATAGCTTCTGAAAGCAGCGCCATCAGTTCTCTTTCCTTAGAAATCCGCACTTCTTGTTTGGTTGGATGCACATTGACATCAGCTAGATAGGGGTCGATATGGATGTGAATGACAGCCAGTGGAAAACGCCCTACCATGAGCTTGCTTCCATAACCGTCAAGAATAGCGCGATTGAGCAAGAAGTTCTTGATATAGCGGCCATTGATGAAGAGGCTGATATAGTTACGATTTGCTCGGGTTAACTCAGGCAGAGACACAAAACCTGTAATTTCGAAATCTAAGTCAGAGTTCTCAATGGCAATCATCTTCTTAGCACTTGCCAAACCATAAATTCCTGCGATGGCTTGACGCAGTTGACCAGTTCCAGCTGTTCGTGTCATTTCCTTGCCATCACTAATCAAACTGAAGGAAATCTCAGGATGAGCCAATCCCAGACGGTTGACAATATCAATGATATGAGACAACTCCGCTTGCTGGCTCTTCATATACTTGAGACGGGCAGGCGTGTTGAAAAAGAGGTCCTCCACACAAACTTTGGTCCCCACAGGACTAGTCGCTGGGATGACTTCCTCAACTTCTCCCCCACGCGCAACGAGCTTGGTCCCATGACTCGCACCATCCACCGCCGTCAACAAAGTCAAGACACTGACAGAAGCGATAGAAGGCAGGGCTTCACCTCGAAATCCGAGCGTCCGAATCCGAAAGAGATCTGCTTGATTTTTTATCTTACTGGTCGCATGGCGACGCAAGGCCAATTCCACCTCATCGTGGGCAATTCCATGACCATTATCTGTGATTTGAATCTTCTTGAGACCAGCTTCTTCAATCTCAATGATAATCTGGCTAGAACCCGCATCAATGGCATTTTCTACCAACTCTTTGACCACACTGGCAGGACGTTCAATGACCTCTCCTGCCGCTATCTGGTTTGCCAACACTTCTGGCAATTCAATAATATGAGACATCTTTCAGCCCCTTTCTGTATCTATTTTCCTAGAAATTGATTAGTGCTATTATACCATATTTCAGATGTTACCAGAAAAAGCAAATGCCACATAGACGCTAAATCTGTCCACATAGGCAAAAGCTCTTGCCATGGGTCGTAAAATAGTGTTTAATAAAGGTGTACAAGAAGTGATCACAATTTTGTATGAAATATAAGGAGAGAAATTTATGAAAGTAGAACTACAGATTAAAGAGACTTACGAGGAGGAAAAGCTGATTGTCCAAACTCCTCAGCCGACCGAAAAAGTCCAGAAAGTCATCGAGTTCGCAGAAAATCTTGACCAAAAAGAAACAATCAAAGGAAAGATTGATGATCAGGTCTATCTAGTTAAGATTGGTAAGATACAACGCTTCTATATCGAGAATCGCAAGGTTCTAGCAGAAACTGCATCTCAGACCTATACCATTGATTTGCGTCTCTATCAGGTTCTTGAAATTCTGCCGACAACTTTTATCCAAATTTCCCAATCAGAAATCGTCAATATCGACTCCATCTCTCATCTCAAACTCACTCCCAACGGCCTGGTTGAAATTTTCTTAAAAAACGAAAGCTTCACTTACTCTTCACGCCGTTACCTAAAAACCATCAAGGAGAAATTAGAACTATGAAAAACAAATCTTTCACGATGCAGCCGCTGGTGTTCTTATCGGTCTCATCCTCTCTATCCTCTTTTCACTCATTTATGCACCAAATACCTACGCTCCACTTAGTCCCGATTCTCTAGTCGGACAAGTGATGATGCAACATCAGGTTCACGGTGCTCTGGTCTTGCTCTACTGCACGATTATCTGGTCAGCTATCGGCGTTCTCTTTAGCTTTGGCAGTCGCTTATTCAGCCGTGACTGGAGCTTGCTCCGTGCCACACTTTCCCATTTCTTACTCATGCTGGCTGGCTTTGTTCCACTAGCAACTCTGGCTGGTTGGTTCCCCTTCCACTGGACCTTCTATCTCCAGCTCATTCCAGAGTTTGCGATTGTCTACCTTATCATCTGGACTATCCTCTATAAAAGAGAAGCTAAAAAAGTGGACCACATCAATCAACTTTTGGCCCATAAAAAGTAAAGAAAAACCCACTCACAAATACATGAGTGGGATTCTTTTTATAATTTTTGTTTGAACTCAACTAAGACATTCATAGCCTGCATAGGTGTCATATTGTAAACATCCAGTTTAGCTAATTCTGCTAGGATAGGATGTTCTTCAGGCGCATCAAAGAGAGAAATCTGTTCCGTGACGGCGCTAGTTTGCCTCATCGGAGCTGGGCTTTCTTGTCCCTGACTCTCCAGTTGTGTCAAAATCTTATCCGCTCTTGCTAAAAGTTCTCCTGGTAAGCCAGCAATCTTAGCAACGTGGATACCATAGGATTTGTCAGCTGGTCCTGGTTCGATCTTGTGAAGGAAGGTGACCTGCCCATCCTGCTCCAAGGTTGCCACATGAACATTGACCAAGTGTTCCAAACTGGACTCCAGACTGGTCAACTCATGGTAATGGGTGGCAAAGAGGGTCTTGGCTCCGATATGCTCATGGATGTATTCGATGATGGACTGGGCTAAAGCCATGCCATCATAAGTTGCCGTTCCTCGACCTAACTCATCAAAGAGAATCAAGGAATTCTTGGTCGCATGCGAAATGGCATTGTTGGCCTCCATCATCTCCACCATAAAGGTTGATTGACCTGAAACCAAGTCATCTGCCGCTCCGATGCGAGTAAAGATAGCATCAAAGATAGGCAAATAGGCGCTTTCTGCCGGCACATAAGAACCCAGCTGGGCCATAACCGCAGTCATGGCTAGCTGGCGCATGTAGGTAGACTTCCCGCTCATGTTGGGCCCTGTAATCAATTGAATGCTGGTATCTTCTGACATCTGGATACTGTTTGGAATGTAGGTCTGCGCTCCCATAACCTTTTCAACGACAGCATGGCGTCCTTTCTGGATAGCGATTTGGGAATCCTCTCCAAACTCAGGTCGAATCAAATGCTGGGTTTCAGCCACAACTGCTAGACTTTGCAAGACATCAACTGTCGCAATTCCTTGGGCTAGAGCCTGCAAGCGCTGGATATACTTGCTGACTTCCTCACGGATGCGCATAAAGATTTCGTACTCTAGATTAGCTGACTTCTCACGCGCCTCCAACATATCCCCCTCGATACGGGCTAATTCCTCAGTACCAAAGCGCTCCGAGTTTTTCAGTGTTGCCTTGCGGAAAAAGTGGGCTGGCACATTTCCCAGTTGCGAATTAGTCACATGGAAATAGTAACCGTCCTTTTTATTGTAGTCGATCTTAAGCGTGCTGATGCCAGAGTTTTCTCTCTCCTTAGCCTCAATCTCAGCAATCCAGCTAGTCCCTTCTCTGAGCACACGACGGTACTTGTCTAAGGTCTCATCAAATCCCGTACGGATAATGCCCCCTTCCGTAATCACGTGAGGAGCTTCAGGAGCAATCGCTGCGCTAATCAAGCTCTCCAACTCAGGAATGGCATCCAACTGTGCGATAAGATAGCCCAGGGCAGGTTGCTCCATGCCTTCTAAAATCGCTCGAATCCGTGGCACACTAGATAAGGTAGTCGCCAGTTGCAAGAGATCCTTTGGATTGGTCTTGCCAAAAGAAACCCGACTAGCCAAACGTTCGATGTCATAAACACCCTTGAGACTGTCTGTCAAATCACTGCGCTCAAAGAAGTGATCAAGAAAGACCTGCACCACCTCTTGACGTTGGATGATTCGCTCCTTATCAATCAAAGGACGATGGATCCAAGAACGCAAGAGTCGCATCCCCATAGCTGTTTTGGTTTCATCCAAAAGCCAGAAAAGACTGCCTTGCTTCTTGCCTGAACGGGCATTCTCAACCAAATCCAAACTAGCCTTGGTCGCATAGTCCATCTGTAAGAAATCTTTGATTTCATAGCGGATAACAGGTTTGAGATGGTTCAATTCCCGCATCTGGGTACGGTGAACATACTGGAGCAGCTTACTAGCTGCCGCTTGCTCCACAGCTGCCAAACGTGGATCCAGTAAATGAATATCCTCAAAGCCTTCCTTCTCATAAGAAAGCACCAGATTCATCTGACGGCTGAGGATTTGTTCTTCTTCCTCAGACAAGTTATAACCCAGCACCACTTCTCGAGCCTTGAGATTGCGAATTTCCCCACAAACCAGCGTAAAATCCAATAGCCCCGTCACATAGAAGTCACCCGTCACTAGGTCCATATAAGCCAGGCCAAATTGACTGACATCACGGTCTATAGCAACCAAGAAATTGTTCTGACTGTCTGGCTTACTGCTATCGACGACCGTTCCAGGTGTGATGACCTGAACCACCTCTCGCTTGACAACCCCAACTGCCTGTTTAGGATCTTCCATCTGCTCGGCAATGGCCACCTTATAGCCCTGCTCGATCAATACGTCGATATACTGCTGGGCAGAATGATAGGGGACGCCCGCCATGGGTATCGGATTTTCTGCATTTTTATTCCGACTCGTTAAGGAAATTTCTAAAATTTGTGCTGCATTGATTGCATCTTCATAGAACAACTCGTAAAAATCACCCATCCGAAAAAGCAAAAAAGCATCTGGGTATTGTTTCTTAATATCCACATACTGTTGCATGCCGGGTGATAACTTTTCTGTTGCCATTTTCCGTCTCTCCTTGCTAAAAATAAGTCTTGAGAGCACCTCCCAAGACCTTATTTATCTTTCATCAAATCTAGCAAACGATCTTCCATCAGCTTGGCAACGTGCTGGTCTCGACAAATAACCAATAAGGTATTAGCACCAGCAACCGTTCCTAAAATCCATTCATCCTTGTTTGCATCTACAATGTTTGCTAAGACTGCAGCTTCCCCAAGTTTGGTATGAAGTACCAAGGTGAATTCAGCTCTTGCAACTCCTTCTAAATGATGAGACAAAAACTCAACTAAATCAATCTTATCTGTCTCATTTGCTAGTACATAATACACCATATCATTTTTCTTAACCTTGGTCAAGCCGATTTCACGCAAATCACGTGACAAAGTCGTTTGTGTCACATAAACATTACGAGCTTCTAAACGATCTTGAATCTCTTTTTGTGTCCCAAGTTTTTCTTCGGTGATCATCTTTTTAATCAATTGATGCCGTTCTCTTTTTCTCATATTATCCTCTTGAGTGAATATTTATAACAAATTTTACATTTATTTTATAACTACATTATACCAAAAAAAATAGATAATTCAAAAAAATTCTTTTCTTTCTCAAAAAATGTAGTAAATTGTGTTAAAATAGTAAAAAAGCCCAAAAGGAGCCCTTATGAATACAAAAGAATTGATTGCTAGCGAGTTGGCTAGCGTCGTTGATAGCCTGGACCAAGAGGCTATTTTAAATTTACTGGAAACACCTAAAAACTCAGAAATGGGAGACATCGCCTTCCCTGCCTTTTCTCTAGCAAAGGTCGAGCGTAAAGCTCCGCAAATGATTGCAGCAGATATTGCTGAAAAAATCAATAGTCAAGCCTTTGAAAAGGTTGTCGCTACTGGACCTTACGTCAACTTTTTCCTCGATAAATCTGCTATTTCGGCTCAGGTATTACAGGATGTTATCACTGAAAAAGATCACTATGCTGACCAAACCATTGGCAAGCAAGAAAATGTCGTTATCGATATGTCTAGTCCAAATATCGCAAAACCATTCTCTATTGGTCACCTGCGCTCAACGGTTATCGGAGATAGCTTGTCACATATTTTCCAAAAAATCGGCTATCAAACGGTCAAGGTCAACCATTTGGGAGACTGGGGCAAACAGTTTGGAATGTTGATCGTTGCCTACAAGAAATGGGGAAATGAGGAAGCCGTTAAAGCGCATCCAATCGATGAACTTCTTAAACTCTACGTTCGCATCAATGCTGAAGCTGAAAAAGACCCTAGCTTGGATGAAGAAGCACGCGAATGGTTCCGCAAACTGGAAAATGGAGATGAGGAAGCCTTAGCTCTCTGGCAATGGTTCCGTGATGAAAGTTTAGTGGAATTCAACCGCCTTTACAATGAATTACAAGTCGAATTTGACAGCTACAACGGAGAAGCCTTTTACAATGATAAGATGGATGCTGTTGTAGACATTCTCGCTGAAAAAGGACTTCTTGTTGAGTCAGAAGGGGCCCAAGTTGTCAATCTTGAGAAATATGGAATTGAACATCCAGCTCTTATCAAAAAATCTGATGGTGCAACTCTCTATATCACACGTGACTTAGCTGCAGCCCTTTACCGTAAAAACGAATACCAATTTGCAAAATCCATCTATGTTGTTGGTCAAGAGCAATCTGCCCACTTCAAACAACTCAAGGCAGTACTACAAGAGATGGGCTACGATTGGAGCCAAGACATTGTCCATGTTCCGTTTGGATTGGTAACAAAAGAAGGGAAAAAACTCTCTACTCGTAAAGGAAATGTCATCTTGCTAGAACCGACTATCGCTGAGGCTGTTAGTCGTGCCAAGGCCCAAATCGAAGCGAAAAATCCTGAGTTAGAAAATAAAGACCAGGTTGCCCATGCTGTTGGAGTTGGGGCTATCAAGTTCTATGATCTTAAGACCGACCGTACAAATGGATATGACTTCGACCTTGAAGCTATGGTATCCTTTGAAGGAGAAACTGGACCTTACGTTCAATACGCCTACGCTCGTATCCAATCTATCTTGCGCAAAGCCGATTTCAAACCAGATACAGCTGGCAACTACAGCTTGAATGATGCTGAAAGCTGGGAAATCATAAAACTACTCCAAGACTTTCCACGTATTATCAATCGTGCAGCAGATAACTTTGAACCTTCTATCATTGCGAAATTTGCGATTAGTTTGGCTCAAGCCTTTAACAAATATTATGCACATACACGCATCTTGGATGAAAGCCCTGAACGGAACAGCCGTCTAGCCCTCAGCTACGCAACTGCAGTCGTTCTCAAAGAAGCTCTTCGTTTGCTCGGAGTAGAAGCGCCGGAGAAGATGTGATTCAGTACTAACAATTGGAACTAAAGTTCCTAATTGTTAGACGCTAGCCGCTATATGCGGACTAGCTAACTGCTTCACTAATTCACCTAACCAAATAATATCGATTTGGTTAGGCTCATGTCGTAATCTTTTAATCACTTTATTGTAAAGCAGTCTAAGTAACTATGGTGATTGGACTTGGTGCTTCACTAGTAAAGAAACATAAATATTGTCGATTTATGTTTCTTTACGTCGTAACCAGAGACACTTGCCTAAACACCTCACTAAATTGGTCAATCAAATCATATTGATTGTATGTAATCTTTCAGATCACTTGATTGCAAAGCAATCTAAGCAACGAATGTCAAAGCCTATCATGGATTTGGTTAGGCGCTTCACTAACTTGTCAAACTAAATAACATCGATTTAGTTTGATTTAGGTTCTAATCTTTTAAATTACTTGAAAGCAATCTGAAAGATTGAGGCAAAATAACATTTATATTTTGTTCGGCGTTGCAGCTGTTCAATGAAACAATTTATTCTCTTTTACTATTTCTTTATCATACTGGGAGATTCCTTATGAGCCAATATGCTTATATTCTCGTTGTACTTAGCTTGGTTTTCCTTTTTCTGCTCAATAAGTACGAGAAGGAAAGACTTCAAAGACTCTACCAAGAGCAACTCTTGAAGGACGAGACATTTAGGTCTGACATCAAAGAGAAAATTCACACGACTGAAAATATCAATGATGTCATTGCACATATCAATAAAACTTACCATCTGGGAATGTTGCTCTCAAAAGACGTTACAGATCAATTGAAATAATCAAAATCCGAGAAGAAAGCTTCTCGGATTTTTTATTCACCCTAGTCAACATCATCCCCTTGAAACAGTCACAGTTATTTTCATATGATTTTTGTGAATTTTTCAGGATTTTCTAACTTTTTTCAAAATATTCTTGCATTTCTTTTAAGTTTTTTGTAGAATAGAAGCTACCTATTCAGATTATTCTGAAAATTCAAAAACGGGAGCATCTATTATGTCACAAGTTACTTTATCAAACCAGTCAACCTGGGCAAGCAAACTAAAGGCAATGGGGCCAGGTATCCTAATGGCTTCTGCCGCCGTTGGAGGTTCTCACATCGTATCCTCCACTCAAGCTGGTGGTTCTTATGGTTGGTCACTACTCCTATTGGTTATCTTGGCCAATGTTTTTAAATATCCATTTTTCCGTTTTGGTGCAGAATATACTGCTGATACTGGTAAAACCTTGGTCGAAGGCTACGCTGAAAAAGGGAAACTCTATCTCTGGATTTTCTTTATCCTCAATGTCTTTTCTGCTATGGTCAACACAGCCGGGGTCGCTATCCTTTGCTCAGCCATCATCGCTAGCGCTTTTCCAATGATCGGTCTTAGCATCACTCAATGGTCCCTCATCCTTGTTGCAGTCATTTGGGCCATGCTACTCTTTGGTGGCTACAAACTGTTGGATGGTATGGCAAAATGGATCATGTCTGCTTTGACTATTGCAACTGTTCTTGCAGTTATCATTGCAGCAATTAAGCATCCAGAATACAGCTCTGATTTTGTCGAGAAGACACCTTGGCAAATGGCAGCCCTCCCTTTTATCGTTTCCCTCCTAGGATGGATGCCTGCCCCTATTGAAATTTCAGCCATCAACTCACTCTGGTCTGCTGAAAAGAAAAAGACTGTCAACTTTAATACAGAGGACGCCCTTTTCGACTTTAACGTTGGTTACATTGGAACTGCTATCCTGGCTGTATTCTTTGTAGCACTCGGAGCACTCATTCAGTATCCTACAGGACAAGCAGTTGAGGCCGCTTCAGCCAAATACATCTCTCAATTCGTGGGTATGTATGCCTCTGTTCTTGGAGAATGGTCCCGTTATTTGATTACCTTTATCGCCTTTCTCTGTATCTTTGGAACAGTCATCACCGTTATCGATGGCTACTCTCGTGTCAATCAGGAATCGCTACGACTCTTGATTCGTCAAAAAGAAGATTCTCGCAAATCTTTGAACATCTGGATGACCATTACCGCTATCATTGGTATCGTCATCATCAAATTCTTTGCTGGTCAAGTTTCTACCATGCTTCGCTTTGCCATGATCGGTTCTTTCCTGACAACACCATTCTTCGCTCTTTTGAACTATGTATTGGTGACACGTGAGAATAAAAATCTTCCTTCCTGGCTAAAACTCCTCGCTATCGCAGGGTTGATTTTCCTCTTTGGCTTTGCTATTTTCTTTATCTATGCACTTGCCATCGGAAAAGCAGGATAGTATATAAATGGCACCCTTACGGGGTGCTTTTTGCATACACAAAAAGCAGTTGAAATTCTCAACTGCCCCTCAGTACTACTTTATTTTTCTGTTTCTAACTCATACAAATCCGCAATAATCGCTGCGACCTTTTTAATATCTCCCAGCATGCCACGCATTTCAAAGTCTGCTAGGACCGGGAAGCCAAAGCGCTGGCTATACTGCTTGGCTGTCAGGCAGTATTGATTGTTAAAATTGCGGTTACCGGAACCCACTACCCCAAAACACTTACTAGCATTGTCTCCATAGGCGATAAAGTCGCCCACTGGAGTCGTAAGAATCTCAACATCGCCGTTATCGACACCATTTCCACCTTCCAGATAGGTCGGCAAGAAAGCGACATAGGGATGCTCCATTTCAAAGAATTCTTGGGCTTCCTTGACCAAATCCTTGATATGGATTTTTTGGACCTCAATCCCTTCGTACTGGGACAAGAGATAGTCCTTGAGTCGGGTTACAAAACTTTCTGTATTCCCACTCAGACTGATATAGACTAAGGATATTTTTTTCATGTTGACCTCGATTTTTTGTTTACGATTTAAAAAGAACTACCAAGATTGTAACTTGATAGTTCTTTTTTGTCAATACTTAGGCAACTTCTTCTGCTTCGGTTTCTTCGGCCAAATCTTTTTGTTGGCGCCACATCTTGTAAAAGACTAAGGCTAAAAAGAGGACATTAATGATGATGAACAAAACATTCGTTCCTTGTGCTAATGCTCCCATTCCTAAGCCGAGAGTAGTATCTTTGATTAATTGAACCGCATCTTGAACGTTCATATAGCTATAAACCAAACCAACAATCGCTAGTAGAACATAGCCAATATAAGCATAGTTTGCGAATTGCACATTTTTACGTAGGAGAAATACAAAGGCTACTACAACTAAAATTGCAGATAAAACAATCAACAACGTATTAAAAATAGAGTGCGATGACGCTGTTACTTGGTAAGTATAGTTAACCGTGTCTTCTATTTGCTGAGCAGTAAGGGACCCACTATTCGCCAGGCTAGCACGAAGAGCATCTTTACTTGGCAATGGACTCAAGATTCCAAATAGTGACATAGATGAAATGAGGGCTGATAGGACTAACAAAACCCAAAGATAAATAGGATTCTTTTTCATGTTTTCCTCCATAAGATATTTTGAACATTATAGCATTTTTTGTACAGGAATACAACTTTTACAAGCTGGTTTCAACTTGTTTGCGATAAGCTTTCGGTGATTTTCCGCACAATTTACGGAAAACCTTGTAGAAATATCCAACATTACTATAGCCAACTGCATAGCAAATATCTTCGATGCTATCACTGGTCGAAAGTAAGAGTTGCTGCGCTGCTTTTATTCGCTGTTTATTGAGCAATTCCGCAAAGGTTGAGTTGGTTTCTCTCTTGATTAGCTGACCGAGATAGACAGGATTGATAAAGAGATCCTTGCTGATGTCCTTAAGTGAGAGCTCTTTCTGGTAATCACGCCCAATCACTTCCAGAACACTCACCACATTTTCATTCATGCGGTACTGGCCAAAGAACTTGGTCAAGGTGTCCTTGATATAGGCAACCAATTCTTCAAAGGTGTTAATGGCATGGATAGCTTTGACAATCTCGGTCATATCATCTGCTTTTAGGTGTTCAAATAAATGAAAGACATCCATGACAAACTGAGTGAAGAGCTGCTTTGTGATGGCCACGCGCGGGGTATTCTTCAAAACAACCTTCTCTAGCAGGGTTAATTCTTCGATGATTTGATTGATATTCCCTTGGATAATCACCCGATAAATCGGCTCGTAATAAGCAAACAAACTCTCGGATTTTTCTAGATTGACTGAGCCGTAGAAAAGGGCTTTTTCAGCGTTGATCTTCCAATTCTCAAAGGACTGCTGGAAGGGTGCTTCAAATGGTGTCACGATGATGCCATCGAGCGGTTGATCAGAGATGAAAATCTGCCAGTCTTGCCCCAAAACATAGTAAGGAATGGTGAAAGAACCTTGCTTTTCCTTGGAAAGCCCAATCCACCAGCTGTCTTTACCTGACAGGTAGTTCGTAAATCCTGTCTCATCCAATTCTTGACTGAGGGTCTGACTTTGCTCCACCTTTTCCTGAAGTTGCTGCGCAATCTTTTCTAATAAATTTCCCAACTCCACCTTGTCTACTGGCTTGACCAGATAATCCACGACACTAAGGTTCATGGCTTTTTTGACGTAGTCAAACTCCTGATAACCAGACAGCAAGATATAATAGGTATCTGGAAGTAGCTCTTTCATTTCCTTAATCATCTCAAGTCCGGTCTTATCTGGCATGTTGACATCGGAAATGACCACATCTACTGGATTTTTCTTGACGTAATCCAAAGCATCATCTGCGTGATTAGCTGTTGCGACGACTTGCATATCCCATTTTTCAAAGGGGATTAATCGCTTGAGCCCCTCTGTCACCATGTACTCATCGTCTACTAATAAAACTTTATACATTTCTACCCTTTCTATTCATCCTGGATAATGATATGGTAACGAACACCTTCTTGCTCAGCTGACTCTACACTGATTTGGTAGCGATCCCCAAAGTAGAGAACAAAGCGTTCGTGTACATTTACTATTCCAATTGATTGCCGCTCCCCACTATAGCTTGCCTCGTGTTCAAAACTTCTCTGAGCTAATTTTTCTTGCAAGCTAGCTAGTTTCTCAGCGGACATTCCCCGACCATTGTCTTCCACTAGGATTTCAACAAAGCCTTGGCCCTTCAAGACTTTGATACTGATGACATTATCCGTTCTGCGATGGTCAACACCATGGGCAAAGTAGTTTTCTACTAATGGTTGGAGTGTAAATTTTGGAATCCTCATTTCTTCCAATTCTGGTGCGATCTTGAAACCATAGGCAATGGATTTAGGATAACGTACCATACAGAGATAGCTATATTTTCGGCAAAATTCCAACTCCTGCTTCAAGGTCGTTTCCCGCTCGTCGGAGATATTGTTGCGTAACAAGCTACTAAATTCATAGATAATATCTGCTAGTTCATCCTGACTCGCCATAACCGCATACATCCGTAAAAACTCCAGAGTATTGTACATAAAGTGAGGATTGATTTGAGCTTGTAGAGCTCGCATATTGGCATCTTTTTGACTGAGCTCTAGCTGATAGATATCGTGGATATTTTTTTCCAGGCGATCCAACATATCATTGGTTGTTTCTGCAATGAGAAGCAATTCTTGGTCTTTTTCAGAGGTATCGATTCGAAGGCCTTCTTCTCCTTGAGCAATCACCTCGATCGAATCTACTAGGTCTACAACCTGATTTTGGTAATTTGAAAAAGTCTGTCTAAGGGTCACGTACAAAATGATGATAAAGAGAATACTTAGCCCAATAATGACAGCTGAACTCGTCAAAGTTCCTGTAAGAACAAAATTTTTAGGAACAGCAACTCGAACCTGATAACCGTGAGAGGTGACACCTACAAACCAGTTTTCTCGCTCGGCTGAGACCTTCTCCCCAATATGGAACATCTCGGTCTCAAAAGGCGAAGTTACTGTTACAGCCATCGGGATATGACCCCTTGTATTGTCAATAGCGCCATGTAAAACATCTGGGGATAGGGAGATATAGATCACTCCTAAATCCTTGTCAGACACAGAATCGGAAACGGGAATAGCAAAACTATTGGCTGCCGGCTTAAAACCCTCCGCAGAAATTTTCTCTCCACTGCGTTTCTCTCTAGTCGAAACATACACTTCCTTGTAATCCTGAAGAACAATAGCCACTCCAGTCACAAAATCATTCCGAACATAGAGGTCATCAATATTTTCATACAGGGAAACCGAGATATAAGGTGAAGTTTTACGCTCTAATTGCCAATAGAAATAGTCTGGGGTGCTAAGACTGAAATACTTGTAAATCCCTTCGATACGGGCCTGATTTTCAACCAAAGACTGGGCAAGTTGGGTTGACTCTCTGTGATAATATTCCACTTCACTCACTGTCCGAGTGGTCACACGTTCTGCAACCCGTTGGGCCTCTTTCTCACGTGAATCCCAGTCAGCATACGATAGCATAATCGCAAAACTGGCAATCACCACGATCATAACCAAACTATAAATCCGTAAAAGAGAGTGAAGCCAAAATTGCTTCATTCTATTTTGTCGCCAATTTTTCATGGATACTTTCATAAATAGGTTCCAACATATCACTGATAAAGAAATGCCACATTCCAATTCCTACAAAAAAGAGTAAGGCAGGCATATAATAACCAACTCCTACAAGGAGAGCAGACCCGAGTAAAACCTTGGCAATCGCAGGTAAGCTCATAAAAATCCCGATAAGGGACAGTTTTAAGGTGTTTTGGTAGGATAAATCAAAGTACACCTGAAGTTTCAAGGACACAGTGTAGGCTAGAAAGACAAGAGCAACTACAAGGACGTTGAGAAAGGTCGCCAAGAGGTGGAAAATCGTCTGGTGGGGCAATTGAACTAGAAGATACAAACCATAAACTAGGACAAGATCCACAAACACAAAACTATAGAAAGCCAGATTGCTCTTGACAAAATTGCTCTTATACAATTCCCAAGCTTCCTTCAAATGGTAGGCTCGATAGGTATAACCATGTTCCGCATACAAACTCATAAGAGTTGCACTAGCTGGGGCCAAACCAAAGACCACTCCTCCTGCTAGTGTTAATAGCCAGAAATAAGCCGTCGCAATCATTCCCAAAAAGATACGATTAAAGACGAATTCTAGAAATTTTCCCATGCCACTCTCCTTAAACTAACGATGTAACTATTATATCATATTTCAAACGTTTTCAAAAATATAGAACTCCCATTTACAATCCTCAAAAAGCGTGATACAATTGGTTTTGTTAATTTGCATCAAGGAGATTCTCATGAAGAAAAATATCTTAACCACCCTCTTGGCCGCCGTCCTCTACTTTCTCTGTGTAGGGATTGGAGTCTTCCTAGGACACCTGGTCGACCAAACAGGCAATATGTTCTACGCACCTGCCTTTTCTGCACTTGTCGGTGGCAGTGTCTACATGCTTCTTTTGACGAAGGTCCCTCGTTTTGGCGCTATCACCACTCTAGGACTTTTTATGGCAATTTTCTTCCTGACTAGCAAACATGGCGCTGGTGCCTTTCTCCCAGGACTCGCCTGTGGTCTTGCAGCAGATGCCATCGCTCGTCTCGGAAACTACAAAGACCGTATCAAAAACACCCTCTCCTTCCTCGTCTTTGCTTTTAGCACAAGTGGCCCTATCTTCCTCATGTGGATCCGTCCCAAAGCTTACGTGGCCACCTTACTTGCGCGTGGGAAATCCCAAGAATACATCAACCGTATCATGGTCGCTCCAGAGTTGGACAAAATCCTTCTCTTTGTTTCAAGTATCCTCCTAGGTGCCTTGATTGGGGCTGTGGTTGGGCAAACCATTAGTAAAAAGCTTACACACAAGATCTAATCACTAAAAAAGAGCCCTTCGGCTCTTTTTATTTATGACTTAGTTTCTTGGTCAAGAAATCTCCCAAGAACTGGATTGTAAAGATAATCAAGATGATAATGATGGTTGCCAAGATGGTCACATCGTGATTGTAACGGTTAAATCCATAAGCGATGGCTACGTTACCGATACCACCAGCACCAACTGCTCCTGCCATAGCTGTTTCCCCAACAAGGGAAATCAAGGTCACAGTCGTCACACGAATCAAATCTGGAAGACCTTCTGATAGGTAAACACCCACGATGTCCCAGAATGTCGCTCCGCTCGCTTGAGCCGCCTCAATGACACCACCATCTAGTTCAGCCAAGACCACCTGAACCTGACGGGCAAAGAAGGCAAAGACTGCAAAAGAAAGGGGGACAAGGGCTGCATTTGGCCCGATACTAGTCTTGACGATCAAGTGAGACAGTGGCGACATGATTGCCAAGAGGATGATGAAAGGAACCGCACGGAAAATAGAGGTAATCTTATCTAAAATCCAGAAGATAACCTTATTTTCCAAGACACCGCCTGGCGCTGTCAAGACGAGGAAAAGACCTGCTACCAACCCCAAGAACCCTCCGATGATGAAGGAAAGAACTGTCATATAAAGAGTAAGGTAAATGGCTGTTCCCCAGCCTGCCTGACCAGACCAGCCCATCTTATAGACATTTGGTAAGTAAGTTTGAATCAAGTCTGTCATTTTACTGTCCTCCCTTCAATACTTTTAACTGCACACCCGCTTGACGGATAGCCTCTTGGGCGCCTGCTAGTGCTTCTTTTTCACCAGACAGCACCACAACCAATTCTCCGACTGGAGTGCCATCGAGGATTTCAATATTCCCATAGAGGATATTGGCCGTTACTTGGTAACGCTTGTACAATTCATTCAAAAGTGGCTCGTCTGTCGAAGCCCCTGCATACTTGAGCTGCACTAAGATACTGTTCTCAGATAAATGTTCTACGATTTCTTGCTTCTCAATCTTGACCATGGCTTCGTCAATACCTGTAGCTGTTGAGATAAAGTCCTGGGTCAAAGGTTGTTTAGGATCTGAGAAGATTTCAAGAACACTACCCTCTTCAATCAAATGCCCATCCTGCATAACTGCCACACGGTTGGCAATATCTTTGACAATCTGCATTTCATGCGTAATCAAGACAACGGTCAATCCTAATTTTTGGTTCAAATCTTGCAACAAGGCCAAAATCTGCTTAGTTGTCTTAGGGTCGAGGGCAGACGTTGACTCGTCTGAAATCAAAATTTTTGGATCATTTGCCAAGGCACGCGCAATGGCCACACGCTGTTTTTGCCCTCCTGATAGTTGTGAAGGGTAGTTTTCAGCACGATCCGCCAAGCCAACCAAGTCTAACAACTTGGCTACTTTAGCTTTCTTTTCTTCCTTGCTGAGTCCAGAATGTTTAAGGGCAAAGGCCACATTCTCCTCGGCCGTTTTCTGGCTCATAAGATTAAAGTGTTGGAAAATCATCCCGATATCTTGACGTTTCCGACGTAACTGTTCCGCCGTCAAAGTGACCTTACCATCAAAAATCACATCGTCATCAATGGTAATTTTCCCTGCAGATGGTTTTTGCAAGAGGTTAATCACCCGTACAAGGGTTGATTTCCCTGCTCCAGAATATCCAACGATTCCGTAAATATCCCCTTCTTGGATGTGAATGGTCACATCCTTGACCGCTGTGATGGTTCTCTTCTTTTGGTGAAAAGTCACATCAATCTGATCTAACTTGATAATATCTCTACTCATAGCTTCTAATCAGCTCCTCTACTAATTCAATATGGGTGTAGTAATCGGCGATTCGCACATTTTCATCTCCACCATGGTCTCGGCTATTGGCATTTCCTAGACCGAAGGCCACCATTGGTACCTCTAGGGCATCAAAGACCGTATGCATAGGTCCTGTTCCTGCTGTGGTCGGCAAGACTGAAACGCCCTGTGGATAAAATTTCTTGGCCAACTCGATTACGTTGAGAATGGCCGGCGCGCTCATATCGCTTCGATAGCTCATCTCTCCCAAGGTATAGTATAATTCTACCTTATCAAAGCCATTTTTGTCTAGCTGTTTCCGAATTTTTTCCAGAACATCATGTGGTTCTAGGCCAGGAACCAAACGAACTTCTAACTTGGCACTGGCTTCTGCTGGCAAAATCGTTTTAACCCCTTGCCCTTGATAACCTGACTGAATCCCTTCGATATTAAGGGCTGGCTCAAAAAAGAAACGTTTTAGAAAGGCTGCACGTTCCTCTTGTAAGAGAGGCAATTCCAAGCCATAAATGCGACTGATTTCCTCAGGATTGCGTTGGGCGTAGGTATCTACCAAGGCTAGTTCTCGTTCATTTGGCTCTTGAACATTCTCGTACAAGCCTTCTACCAAGATACGTCCATCAGCAGCTCGCAGACTACTTAAGGCCTGGATAAGATACCACGGCGCTGACTCCACGACACCACCATAACTCGAGTGGATATCCACATCCGCACTTTTCACCTTAGCATCAAAGGTCACAATCCCTTTGTTTCCGCCAGAGATTTCCAGCTGTTCCAAGGCGTTCTTGGTCCCTTGCTCCCAGACTAGCAAGTCCGCCCCACGAAGTTTGTCTGCGTGTTTCTCTAAATACTTATCTAGATCCATGGAAGCAGACTCCTCTGCTCCCTCCATGATAAAGCTGATATTGACAGGCAGATCATCGTGATGCTGCATATACTTTCTCAGAGCACTCAAACGAGCTGTGATATGACCTTTGTCGTCGTCAACCCCTCGTCCATACATAAAGCCGTTTCGCACAGAAAGGGTAAAAGGATCCTCTGTCCACACCTGGTCGCCATCCGCTGGCACGGTGTCATAGTGATTATAGAAGATCAAGGTCTTGACATCCGGACGCGAACTCTTGAAATGCGCCATGACAAAGGGAGCCGTATAGCTCTCATCAATCTCCACTTCAGCCCCTACACGCTTGAAAATCTCACCCAGATAGTTTGCGACCTCCTTGAGTCCAACCTGTTGGGCAAAGACTGATTTCTTGGAAATCAAGGTGCGCAAGACTTCAAAATAATGTTGGGCCACATGATCCTTCTCAAATTTTTCAATCTGCTCTTGTTCGCTAGGAAAAACCATTTTCTCTCTCTTTCTACTACGTACTTGCGTCCTCAAAACGACCACAAGTGCCTCTTTAAAATCAACTCTCTATACAAAAGTAAGAGGTGGAAACTCTCTCCCACCTCCCTGTGTCTTATTACCAAACTGGTTGGTCCAAACCATCTGATGTTTCTTCGATAACTTTTTTCACTTCATCAGTGTGGTAAGCCGCGATAATTTTCTTGATGGCATCAGCTTTAGGTGATGATTCCCAATCTTTTTTCGCAACGATAATGTTGTACCATTGTTTTGAATTTTCATCAGCTTGTTCTTTGAAGAGTGCTTTCTTGTAGTCCAATTTTGCTTCTGTAACGAAGGTATTGTTTACAACGGCAGCATCAACTGATGACAATGAACGAGCTGTTTGGCTAGCGTCCAATTCAGTAATTTTCAAGTTCTTTGGATTTTCTGTGATGTTCGCAACTGTTGCAAGAGCAGTTCCAGAAACATCCAATTTAATCAAACCAGCTGATTGAAGCAAGTAAAGCGCACGGCTTTCGTTTGTTGCATCGTTTGGTACGGCGATTTCACCGTTATCTGGGATTTCTTCCACTTTGGTGTACTTGTTTTCTTCCCCATTTTTACCTGAGTATAGGCGGATTGGTGAGATGTAGGTATCTGCAATCGCTACAAGGTCTTTCCCGTTTTCTTTGTTCCAGTTGTTCAAGAAGTTATAGTGTTGGAAAGCATTCAAATCTACTTCACCATCAGCAGTTGCCTTGTTTGGTTGTGAGTAATCTGTAAACTCTGTGAATTCCAATTTAATGCCATCTTTTTCAACTAATTCTTGGATTTTATCCCAACGCGCTTCTTCAGAACCGCTACGGTTAACTGTTGCAATTTTGACAACTGTTTCGTTGTCTGCTTTCTTTTCTGAATTTCCGCAAGCTGCAAGAGCCAAACCTGCGACTGTAGCAAGAGCTGCTACACCGAGCAATTTTTTAATTTTCATAATTCTTTCTCCTTTGAAAATAATACCGTAATAGTATCTCATACTTTATTTGATTTCGCAAATTGTTATTAGATAGGCAGACATATAGTTTGAAACTATATACCTAAAAATTGAGAAATCATCCACCTTTCTCAGACTGGATGATTTCAGATGATTTCATACGATTATTTAATATCAGCTTCTGCTGGGAGGTAAGTGTCTCCAAAGAACTGTTTAGACAATTTTTCAAGAGTTCCGTCTTTGTAGAGTTCTTGAATACGTTTGTCTACAAATGATTTCAACTCATCTTGACCTTTAGCAAGAAGTGGGTAAACGTAAGGTTGTTGGTCGCTTGGAAGTTCAATGACTTTCAAGTTGTCCAAACCTTGGTTCTTGATAACTGTTTCAACACCAATCTTATCAAAAATCTTGTAGTCAAACTGACCATCGCTCAAACGAGACATGATTTGTTGGAAATCGGCCTTGGTGTAGTTAAGAACCGTTGGATTGTCAGCGTGTTGTTTGTTATAATCTTCTAGCTGTTTAGCTGATGTTGTCCCTTGAACGACCTCAGTAGACTTGCCTCCGATATCATCAATCGACTTGATGCTGTCATCGTCTTTCTTCACAACGAGAACGTTAGGGTTTTTAGCAGTTGGCGCTGCATAAAGGTACTTTTCAGCACGTTCTTTGGTATAGCTGATATTGTTCACAGCCATTTGGTAACGGTCGCTATCAAGACCTGCAAAGACACCTGACCACTCTGTCTTTTCAAACTTGACATCGTATTTGTCAGAGTCTTTAAAGATAGCACGGACTACTTCAATCTCATAACCAGTCAACTCGCCATTTTCTTCGTAGTTGAATGGTTTTGGTGAAGCATTGGTTGCAACGATAATTTCTTTCTTACCAGATGCTGCTTCGCTAGTTGCAGTATCTTTCTTATCTCCACCTGAACAAGCTGCTAGTACACCTGCGGCAACAAGTCCTAGAGCAGCAAGAGATGAATATTTGACGATTTTTTTCATGTCATTTCCTCCAAAATAGAATACTGTACTATCTTAACAGAAATTATTTTTTTCGCCATTATATGATATCTATCTCGGTGATAGGTTTTTTCTATGGCTGATTTAAAAGACCAGACGCAAGACTGCAATCAAGACCACTCCAAAAAGAACTGTGCCCACTAGATTGCGGTAGCGAAAGGCTACCCAAGCCGTTGGAAAGACTGCTAAAAAGTCCAACCATTTGATTTGAGGAAGGCTCCCAACCTTGCCTGTCACTACGCTTGAAAGAATCAAAGCAAAGATAATGGAAACAGGCAAAAATTTCAAAAAACGCTCGACGATTGCTGGCAAGCCCTTGTACTTAACCAAAATGAAGGGGATCATGCGGGGAATCCAAGTCACTAGGCCTGAAAAGATAACGGCTAACAAAAGATATTTACTGACCATCTAAGACCACCCCCATTGTACATCCAAGTAGCGTCGCAAATAGAACAGCTAGAGACTGAGACACCACTGTCAAGAGCAAAAAGAAAGACACCGTAACAACTGCTAGGATTTTCAGCAGATTGCGGACAGGAATCCGTCTTTGCATAATCTGGAACTGCGAAGCAAAAATCCCGATAAACATTCCCACAAGGGCAAAATCAAGGCCAAAGATTTCTGGATTTGGCAGTAAACCACCTAGAGCTGTCCCAACAACTGTCCCAACAAACCAAGCTACATAACTGTTGAGATTATTCCCATGCATCCACATAGGATTGACCTTGTCTGTATGGGCTAATTCTCCCATCAAAACCCCGTAAGTCTCATCTGTCAAGAGACTAGACATACCGATATTTTGCCAGAGACTGGTATGACGGAAATAGGTCGACGCATGCAAGCTCAGCAAAAAGAGTCGTAAATTGATTAAAAAGACTGTCATGGCAATGGCTGCTACAGGTGCTTGGACCGCAATCAATGCCAACATGGCAAACTGGGCGCTCCCAGCATAAACAAAGAGGCTCATCAGGCCCATCTCAACAGGTGTCACATAGGGCGCACCGATAATCCCACAAGCTAGACCGATACTAACATAGCCAAGGGCAGTCGGCATGGCAGCCTGAATACCTTCCCAAAATCCTTTTTCTTTCATCTTTTTCCTCTTATTTTCTTCGTTTGAGGCTGTTCAAGGTCACAGCCACAGCAAGAAATATTATAACACATTCATAAAAGAGAAAAAAGTTTAGAGTTTGGAACTTGGAGCTAGTAAACATTGTAAAAAAATTTTACCTGCTTATGGATACATGAGAAATTGATCCACTCGAATCATATACTTGTTGGCTTCAGTTTTTTCAGCATATTCATCTTCTGTCGGATAGACATCGACCCAGAGTTCCCACTGTTGTCCTTTCAGCTTGACTTTATAGCGGTAACCGTCATCGTATAGCCCTACCGGATCAGTGATCATGGACTGGTAATCTGGGAGTGCTTCAAGTTCAGTTTTTACATTCTGGGATAAGGTATCGAGCAATGCTTTCTGCTCAGCTTTGGAGGAAACGGGGAAATAAGTCGCTACTGTCTCCAAGCGATGCGATTTTGAAAATGTGAATCTTACTCGACCTGTATGGCCCTTCAAAGAAATATTTTCATAATCATAGAAAAGGCGGCTTGTTTTATAGAAATAAGGGTCTTCTGCACGCCAAGTATCGCGATAGGCCATTTCCTCTTCTTCTACCACTTCGCTAGCCTCTCCAAATACTTCTTCAAAAGACTTCTCAGGCATACCGAATGAAAGGGACTCAAACAAGACCAGTTGTGTTTTTTTAACATTCAGGCAAGCTATTAGCAACATGAGTAAAGCTCCAATAGCAAGCAAACTACTGATTATTTTTGTAAATTTCATATTTCTACTATACAAAAAAACTCTATGATTGACAAACTTTGATCGAGTCGGATTCCGTGGTTAGATTCTAAAATTACTTTTTCATTTGAGGTAACAAGGAATTGAACAAGAACTATTATTAGATATTGGAGATAAAAGAAGACTGGGAAGCCAGCCTTATCTATGTGATGTAAATATTTCTGCTAAATCTAGTAGCCAAACACCAATAAGTTCACGATGATTAAAAAGCTATTCCACAAGATGTGGAGTGCTATTGACCAATAAACTGAACGTGTATAACGAAAAAATATACAGAGTAGCAAACCTGCTCCAGCATAAATGATGAAGTCTGTTAACACCCATCCATACTGCAAAACATGAATGAAACTAAAGAGAGTGGAGGAAACGATGACATCTATATAGTACTTTTTCAATTTAGATAGTGCTGTCATCAGAAGCCCACGAAAGACCAATTCTTCAACTATCGGAGCAATAAGACTGCCATAGAGAATGCGCGTTACAAAGTAACTAATTCCTGTCAAATTAGCTGCTTCTTTCACAATTGCACTCCCATTTTGCGTGCTGGGAAAGATATGAGTCGTTATATTTACCCACAAAAACATCAATAGAATGAAAAGAAAGAAGATACCCAGATATGACCAACGGAACTGGAATCGACCGTACTCTTTCCAACGTTGACTCTTTACAAGAAGTGCAGTAGCAGCAATTCCCTCAATTACTATAAATAAAATTTGAATCCCATAAAATCCAAAATCGGATAACTGGTTCACTGAGTCTAATTTTGCTACAAGATTAAAAATCGAGTAATAGGACACGAGCACCAAAATTGTCCCTAAATAAAATTTCGTTTCTTTCCTTTTCATAGTTGATCCTTTTAAGTTTTATTTGCGTCTTCTTTCAGCCAAACCTGCCCAAAGTCCTTTCGTCCAATCAAAAGCACCGTAAGGTCTTGGTCCAGCACTACAAACTGACTCTATTAGAACTGACTCGGGAATTTCTATATCACAGCTAGTGTTCTCTTTTGCTAATTAGGATTATTGAAAAACTCTAAAACAACAAGGGGAGAATCTGACCAATACCATTGTAGACTATGTGCAGTCCAATAGGCCAATAAATGGACTTTGTCACTCTAAATAAGACTGCAAATATGAGACCGCCACCCATATATACGAAAAAGTCTGTCAAGACCCAACCGTGGTTACTAATGTGCAAGATTCCAAACAAAGCAGCCGAACCGAGCACATCCAGTCCCCATTTCTTTCCTTTTTCTAGAGCGGTCATCACCAACCCACGATAGATTATCTCTTCAAAAATGGGACCTGCAATCACAGGATAGAAAAAATACATCAAAAATGCCGTTGCTCCCGTAAAAGTAGGGACATCCAGTTGATAAGCAATTTCATTTTTGGTAGATGAGAAAAGATAAAATGTGACGAAATTCCAAATAACAAAAGCAAGAAGAGCTAAAAAGGAATAAAAAAGATAGGAACCTCTAAATTTTCGACTGTTGATTTTCTGCCATTTCCCTGACCAAACCATAACAATAATAGCAAGCAGAACCACAAGAAAATGCAATATCATACTTGATAGATAATATTCAAAGTCAGATAGGCCCGCAGCAAGGTCGCTGTGTAAAAGCAAACGAATGAAGAACTGGTCAACAATGACAAGTAAAACGGCTATAATAAAGTAGTAGCTTGAGATTATCTTTTTCATTCTATTTTCTCCTATACTATGAAATAAGGATAGTATAACACGGAAATCACCACATTTTAGTAAATCGCATATTTGACATTTTTTCTCATAGAAATTTCAAATTTGCGATTGCGGACTACTCAATAAGCTCTTTGAATTGCTGTAAGCGTAGTTCAAAAAGGGCTGTTAATTGAGGATTTTCTAATATTTTCAGAGATTGGATAAAGTGTTCAATCTCTTTTTGATTGCTCCCCTTAGTTTGAAGGAAAATGCTCATCTTCTTTAAAAACTGCCACAGTAATTTCTCAAAAACATCGTACGGACGGAGCATGCTCTCCAACTCGGATTCAAAGATTGGGATATAAGAGAAAAGTTTACGCTCCATGAGTTCTGATATAATATTCAGAAATCCACTTTTCATATACAATCGATTGTGTACCAACTCTTTAAATTCCTTGGATTTTTCAAGTAAAGAGGTGGATAAAAAAATCAGATCTTGATTACTTAAGAAAGGCATGGTATTGCAAAAAAGATAGAGTTCAAACCAGGTCCAAGACTCGATAGCATAGAGGTAAGTAGTTAAAAACTCGCTATCCTCCTCTTCTAGCGGATACCTTTTATCTAAGGAATGGATAGCATCTTTGATCACAATAGCACTCAAACGACGATAGGTCTGCGCCATCTGTTCTTGCTCGACTTCCTCTAATAGTTTCTCTAAGCCTGCTATATCTTGATGGGCAAAACGATCCGCAACCTTTCGACCAAATCGCATGTGTGGGGATTCTTGATAGTTGTTGAGCTTGTGTCCAAACTCATCGAAGGTCACATTTATCCCTTGGATAGCTAGGATCAGCTTATCCGCAGACAGCATAGACTGTCCTAGTTCAAACTTAGATAGCTGGGATGCTGTCAGTCCATCACATGCTACATCTGACTGTTTGAGTTTTCTCGCCAAACGTAATTCCTTGTAAAATTCTCCCAATTCTTGTTTTTCAATCATCTCCTTACTCCCTTATCAACTCACTTCACTTTTCTATTCGTAAAAATTTTTACTTTTTAGCATATTATAAAATATTTTATCAAAAAAGCCAGCTCAAAGCTGACTCTTTATTCTATGGTATCAAAGGCGAGACTCGGTTTGGCATTGAGATCCAAGCTTGCGAAGTTTTCTTTGTTCCACTCGCTGACGCTAGCATAGGCAATCATGCCTGCATTGTCTCCACAAAGGCGCAGGGGTGGGATGATGACCTTGACATCTGTGATTTCAGCTGCTAGGCGTTCTCTGAGCCCTTTATTAGCTGCCACGCCACCGGCCACGACTAGGGTTTTAACGGGATATTTTTCCAAAGCCTTCTTGGTTTTGGCCATAAGAATATCCATGACTGCTGCTTGGAAAGATGCTGACAGGTCTTCCTTGGACAAGCTCTCTCCCTTTTGCTCGGCATTGTGGTAAAGATTGATAAAGGCAGACTTGAGACCTGAGAATGAGAACTCCAAATTGTCTTCCTTAATCATAGCACGAGGAAAGTCATAAATATCCTGCCCCTGATGAGCTAGCTCATCAATTTCGCGACCTGCAGGATAGGTCAAGCCCATGACACGGCCGACCTTATCATAGGCCTCACCAACCGCATCGTCCCGTGTCTCCCCAACAATCTTATAATCCCCAGCCTCAGAAACATAGACCAACTCCGTGTGCCCACCGCTGACCAAGAGGGCTAGCAAGGGAAATTCCAAAGGCTCGACGCTCTGAGCTGCCATGAGGTGGCCCGCCATGTGATTCACGGGGATCATCGGAAGTCCATGTGCCCAAGCAAAGGCCTTTGCAGCCGACAAACCAACTAGCAGTGCTCCAACCAATCCTGGCCCATAGGTAACCGCAACAGCTGTTACATCCTCTTCAGTAATCCCTGCTTCTGCTAGCGCCTCCTCGATACAGGCTGTAATAACCTCGACATGGTGACGACTGGCCACTTCTGGCACTACGCCTCCAAAACGTTTGTGGCTCTCAATTTGACTCGCAATGACATTGGACAAGAGCTCATCATCGTTTTTCAAGACGGCGACACTGGTCTCATCACAGGATGTCTCAAATGCTAAAATATATCTATCCTTCATCTATTTCTCTCTTCATGATGATGGCGTCCTCGACTGGATCATGGTAGTAAGCCTTGCGCTCAGCGATGACCGCCATCTTTTCTTTCTTATAAAATGCTTGCGCTCGTTGATTTGACTTTCTGACTTCGAGGAAAATTTCCTTTTCTATCGGCAATTGAGCAAACAAGGCTGACGCAATTCCCTGACCCTGATAGGCTTTTTTGACAGCGATTTGCAGGACTTCTGCCTCAAAGAGATTCTCCTGAACGGCTAGAAAGCCAATCACTTCTGCCCCATCATAAGCCATAGCATACCATGTCTGGTCTTGGGACAGGTCTGCTTGGATTTGTTCCAGCGTCCAAGGACTGACTGGGTAAACAGCTGCCATGACAGCATAGATAGATTGAGCTAGGTCAGGCTGTCTTTGGATTCGTTTGATTTCTATCATAGGCGTTTAATGTAAGGCTCGCCAGACTCGGAGTGGTTCTTGAGCCAATGTTCCTCAGCTTCTACACGCTTGAGATAGTTTGGTACAAAGTCGTGCAAGGAGTCTGCTTCCTTATCCCAAGCCCAAAGAGCAAGATTAGCTGCATTTGGCAAGGTTTCTTGGTAGCTAGCTTGTGGTAGCTGTTCCTGGATCTGCTCCACAAAGGGGACAACTTCTCCAACAAAAGTCACCTGGTCAGCATCCTTGACCTTCTCTATCACTTCCGCAAAGGACAGGTGTGCTTCTGGCATGACAGGTTTGTCATTTTCATAAAATCCTGCATAAACATTGTTGCGACGAGCATCCATCAGGGGAACAAGTAAGCCTTCTTGTTGACGTGGTACCAGAGCCAATAGACTTGACATACCAACCAACTCAATGTTCAGGGTATGAGCCAAGGTCTTGGCAGTTGCTACCGCAATTCGTAAGCCTGTGTAGCTACCTGGCCCTTCCGCCACCACGATTCGATCCAAATCCTTGGGCGTCCAATCCAAACTTGCCATCAAAAAATCAATGGCAGGCATGAGGGTAATACTGTGATTCTTCTTGATATTAATCGTCGTCTCGGCAAGAACCTGCTTGTCCTCTAAAATAGCGAGAGAAAGAGCCTTGCTGGACGTATCAAAAGCTAATACTTTCATAACACATTCCTATCTTTTTGTCTGCTTACTATTATACTACAAAAGCCAACGCATGGGAATTTTCTTTCTTCCCAAACAAAAAGCCCTGCCACTTAGGCAAAGAGTATGTACAAAAATTCAAAAAAATTTTACATTTTTCCTATCTTTTCCGAATATATAAGTGAACAAGAAAAAAGGAGGAAAGTTCAATGACAAATTTTGACGTTCTTGACAATCAATTTTTATCGTTATCTGAAAACGAATTATCAGATATTGATGGTGGTCTCGCTCCCTTAGTTATCTTTGGAGTAGCAGTATCTTGGAAAGCTATTGCAGGTGGAACAGCACTTGTAGGTTCTGGTTTGGCAGCTGGTTATTTTTTAGGAGGTTAGTATGATTAAAGGTTTAGATAAGTATTGTGCAATTTCTAATAAAGAATTGCAAGAAATTAAGGGTGGTTTTGGCGTAGGTGTTGGTATAGCTTTATTTATGGCTGCTTACACTATCGGGAAAGATCTTCGTAAGAAATTTGGATAAGTCATGCTAGATAAAAAATACATTTTTAGAAGGGTAAACTTTTTTCTCTTCTTCGGCTATAGCCTGCTCTATCTTCTAAATGATTTAAACATAACTAGGATCTCCTTACCAGTTGATTTATCGGTTTGCATTGTTTTCTTTATATGTTTCAACTCGATTTTCGATGCGAGAGATCATCATAAACATAAGGATATCATCTGAAAATAGAAAAGTCCGCCCCTTCTATCAAGACGGGGTGAACTTTTCGTATCTGTTTATTTAGATGAATAATCGAGCTCAAACATTTAAACCAAAGTGAAAAACGAGCCAGACAACATAGGTGACAAGAAGCAGAAATATAGAGTAAAGTGTTACAAAGGTCAGCCTCCAAAGGAATTTTGTTTTTCGGTGCTCTAGATATGTAAAAATAAGATTTCCTCCATAAACACAAGCTACAAAGACTACAAACATCAAGAGGCGAACCCCAATCGCAAATTCAAACAAACTAAACATCCTTAATCCTCCTTGTTTTAAAAGCTATAGGGAACGTTCCCATCTATAAATTTCCCCTTCTCCTTCCATTATAACACCTTATAGCTATCCGACCAAGCCCTACTAATCTCTTTTTGCCCTTCTTTCCCTCTTGACTTTCTCGTTTTCTGTCTTTTACTAATTTTTCATTTTGTGGTATAATTGAAATAATTGTAACGAATCAAGGTCAATCTAGACACAAAATGGAATGAAATCAAGCAAATCTCTGCTAAAAGTTTGGAATAAGCTGACCTGTAAATAGAAAGGAACTATATGATTTACAAAGTTTTTTATCAAGAAACAAAAGAACGTAGCCCACGTCGTGAAACAACACGCTCACTTTACCTAGACATCGATGCCAGCTCAGAACTTGAGGGCCGTATCGCTGCTCGCCAACTTGTCGAAGAAAACCGCCCAGAGTACAACATCGAATTCATCGAACTCTTGTCTGACAAATTGCTAGATTACGAAAAAGAAACTGGCGCTTTCGAGATTACGGAGTTCTAATATGGCCTACACTCTTAAACCTGAAGAAGTCGGCGTTTTTGCCATCGGTGGTCTGGGAGAAATCGGAAAAAACACATACGGAATTGAATACCAAGACGAGATTATTATCGTCGATGCTGGGATTAAATTCCCAGAAGATGACTTGCTGGGTATCGACTATGTCATTCCTGATTACTCTTACATCGTGGACAACATTGACCGCGTCAAGGCTGTTTTGATTACACACGGACACGAGGACCACATCGGTGGGATTCCTTTCCTGCTCAAGCAAGCAAATGTCCCTATCTACGCTGGACCACTTGCCCTAGCTTTGATCCGTGGAAAACTCGAAGAACACGGCCTCTTGCGCAACGCCAAACTTTACGAAATCAACCACAACACTGAGTTGACCTTTAAAAACCTCAAGGCAACTTTCTTTAGAACCACTCACTCCATTCCAGAGCCTTTAGGAATTGTCATTCATACTCCTCAAGGGAAAATCGTCTGTACGGGTGACTTCAAGTTCGACTTCACGCCAGTTGGAGAACCTGCGGACTTGCACCGTATGGCAGCCCTTGGTGAAGAAGGCGTACTCTGTCTCCTCTCTGACTCGACAAATGCGGAAGTACCAACCTTTACCAACTCTGAAAAAGTCGTCGGCCAGTCTATCATGAAGATCATTCAAGGTATTGAAGGACGTATCATCTTTGCATCCTTTGCCTCAAATATCTTCCGTCTCCAGCAAGCAACAGATGCTGCTGTTAAGACTGGACGCAAGATCGCAGTCTTTGGTCGTTCTATGGAAAAAGCCATTGTCAACGGTATCGAGCTTGGCTACATCAAAGCTCCTAAGGGAACCTTTATCGAGCCAAATGAAATCAAAGACTATCCTGCAGGCGAGGTTCTGATCCTCTGTACAGGTAGTCAAGGGGAGCCGATGGCAGCCCTCTCTCGTATCGCTAATGGAACTCACCGCCAGGTGCAACTCCAACCCGGCGATACGGTTATCTTCTCTTCAAGTCCAATCCCTGGAAATACGACTAGCGTCAACAAGCTGATCAACATCATTTCAGAAGCTGGTGTTGAAGTTATCCACGGTAAAATCAACAATATCCACACCTCTGGACACGGTGGTCAGCAAGAGCAAAAACTCATGCTCCGCTTGATTAAGCCTAAATACTTCATGCCTGTCCATGGTGAATACCGTATGCAGAAAGTCCATGCTGGACTAGCGGTGGATACTGGTGTCGAGAAGGACAACATCTTTATCATGAGCAATGGTGATGTGCTTGCCCTTACTGCTAACTCTGCTCGTATCGCAGGCCACTTCAACGCCCAAGACATCTATGTCGATGGAAATCGTATTGGCGAAATCGGTGCAGCTGTCCTCAAAGACCGTCGTGATCTATCTGAAGACGGTGTCGTACTTGCAGTCGCAACTGTTGACTTCAAGTCTAAAATGATCTTGTCTGGTCCTGATATCCTCAGCCGAGGCTTTGTCTACATGAGAGAATCTGGAGACTTGATTCGCCAAAGCCAGCGCATCCTCTTCAATGCTATTCGTATCGCACTGAAGAACAAAGATGCTAGCGTGCAATCTGTCAATGGTGCTATCGTCAACGCTATTCGCCCCTTCCTCTATGAAAATACGGAACGTGAACCAATTATCATCCCGATGATTCTCACACCAGATGAAGAAGAATAAACCAACAAAACAGCCCCGTCTTCGGAGCTGTTTTTCTCTATGCTTTCTTTTGAGATTGAAACTCAATAAAAATCGAAATCAGACTAGAAGGCTAGGCAAAAGCATAACTCAAGTTAGCTCCCATAGTTCGGGGAACTATGGGAGGTTGTAGATGAATCAAAGCCAAGCTTTGAACTCATTCATAAGAAACCGACGACGTATCATTTTGATTTTTGAAGATTTTTAGAAATACTACGATTTTTACCTTCCAGATACACCATCAAAATAGAAATATCTGCTGGGTTTACTCCTGAAATACGGCTGGCTTGGCCGATGGTTTCTGGATTGATGAGTTTGAACTTCTGGCGGGCTTCTGTCGCGATAGAATCAATATCATCCCAGTCAATATTGGCTGGAATTCGTTTTTCTTCCATGCGTTTCATCTTGGCAACCTGGTCCATAGCTTTGGAAATATAGCCTTCGTACTTGATTTCTGTTTCAATTAATTCGATAATCTTGTCATCCAAGTCCTCTGCTGCAGGTCCGATGAAGGCTACCACATCCTGGTAAGAAACTTCTGGACGGCGAAGGAATTCCTTGGCTGTCACCGCATCTGTCAACTGCTTGAAGCCCATCTCCTCAACCTTAGTATTGGTTTCCTTGACTGGCTTGAGTTTGATACTGTCAAGACGTTTCATCTCATTGTCAAATTGATTTTTCTTGATTTCAAAGCTAGCCCAGCGTTCATCATCCACAAGCCCAATCTCGCGTCCCATCTCTGTCAAACGCATATCCGCATTGTCATGACGGAGGATGAGACGGTATTCAGCACGACTGGTCAAGAGACGATAGGGTTCAATGGTTCCCTTGGTCACCAAGTCGTCAATCATCACCCCGATATAACCGTCACTGCGCTTCAAAATTAACTCAGGCTTGCCTTGGATTTTCAGAGCCGCATTGATACCCGCGATAATCCCTTGACCAGCAGCTTCTTCGTAACCTGACGTTCCATTTGTCTGACCAGCTGTGAAGAGGCCTGAGATTTTCTTGGTTTCCAGAGTCGCACGCAACTGGTGAGGTAAGACCATGTCGTACTCAATGGCATAACCAGTTCGCATCATCTCAGCATTTTCTAAACCTTTGATGGAATGAACCAGCTCACGCTGCACATCCTCAGGCAGACTGGTTGAAAGTCCTTGAACATAGACTTCCTCTGTATTGCGCCCTTCTGGCTCAAGGAAGAGTTGGTGACGTTCCTTGTCCGCAAAGCGCACAATCTTGTCCTCAATCGACGGACAGTAACGAGGCCCCACCCCTTTGACTACACCTGTGAACATAGGCGCACGGTGGAGGTTGTTTTGGATAATCTCATGACTGGTACCATTAGTGTAGGTCAACCAGCATGGCACTTGATCCTTAACATAGTCCTCATCACGTGAGGTATAAGAGAAGTGATTTGGCGCTTCATCTCCTGGCTGAATCTCTGTCACATCGTAGTTGATAGAAGAAGCCTTGACACGTGGAGGCGTTCCTGTCTTGAAACGACCGATTTCGAGTCCCAGTTCCTTGAGATTATCAGCTAGGTTAATAGAAGCTAGGCTGTGGTTAGGGCCAGACGAGTACTTGAGGTCTCCGATGATAATTTCCCCACGGAGGGCAGTCCCTGTCGTCACGATAACAGCCTTAGCAGCATATTCTTGATGGGTAGCTGTACGCACACCGACAACCTTACCATCTTCCACCAAAATCTCATCAATCATGGTTTGACGAAGGGTGAGATTCTCTTGATTTTCAACTGTCTTGCGCATTTCCTTAGAGTAAAGTTCCTTATCAGCCTGCGCACGAAGGGCACGGACAGCTGGCCCCTTCCCAGTGTTAAGCATCTTCATCTGGATGTAAGTCTTGTCAATGGTCTTAGCCATTTCGCCACCAAGGGCATCGACTTCACGCACGACAATTCCCTTAGCAGAACCGCCGATAGAAGGATTACAAGGCATGAAAGCCAACATTTCAATGTTGATGGTCGCAAGCAAAACCTTACAACCCATACGGCTGGCAGCTAAGGAAGCCTCAACCCCAGCGTGCCCCGCACCGATTACAATAATATCATATTCTTCCGTAAAATTATAAGTCATTTTCTCTCCTATTTCTCAAGATGAATGTGTCTTAGTTGGCCATCCCAATCTGGTAGGGCTGTTTTTAAAAAGGCTGGAACTAGCTGGATATTCTGGAGTTTATCCAAATCAATCCACTCACAGGGCTGCATTTTCTCATCTTCCTGCATGGTTAAAGGAGCGTCCTCCAGTAGATCAACTAGATAATGAAATTCGATGTTGTGATAGGAAACACCGTCCTGTTCAAAACGATTCTCAACTACAAAGGCTAGTCGCCCAGCCTCAGCTTTGACACCTAGTTCTTCCCTCACTTCACGAACTACCGCTTCTTCCGTGCTTTCATTGACTTGAATCGCACCGCCAATAGTGTAATACTTGCCCTTATCTTTGGTAACTAGGAGCTTGCCATTTTGGAGAATCAAGGCTGTCGCCCGAACACCAAAAACAGTATTTCCCACTTTTGTCCGAAAGTCTGGTTGAGTCATTTTTATCCTTTCCCTTAAACGACACAAAAACAGTCAAAACTCCAAAGAAGTGCAGGACAAAAAGCCTGCAACATCCATGAGCTTTGACCATCATTTCTATTGCTTTTATTATTGTAGCAAATTGAGAAAATTTGTCAATCTATATGTACTGACAAACCTGTCCATCTCGATAAGCATTGTCAATCAAACCGCCACCTAGACACTCTTCGCCATCGTAAAAGACAACTGCCTGTCCTGGTGTGATGGCACGTTGCGGTTCCGCAAAGATGACCTCTGCCTTGTCTCCTTTGACATGTACAGTCACCTTAGAATCAGGCTGACGGTAGCGGAATTTAGCCGTACATTCTAGGGTAAACTCTTCTGGCATATCACGAGTAAAGTGGACCTGACTGGCTTCTAAGCTAGTTGACATAAGCGAGTCATGGTAGAAACCTTGGCCTACATAGAGAATGTTCTGGCTCAGGTCTTTTCCAACAACGAACCAAGGGGCATTGTCACCGCCGTGTTGCCCACCGATACCGAGTCCGCCACGCTGACCGATTGTATAGTACATCAGGCCAGCATGCTCACCCATATCGCGACCATCCACAGTCATCATGCGACCAGGCTGAGCTGGTAAGTAGTTGCTGAGAAATTCTTTAAAGTTCTTTTCTCCGATAAAGCAAATCCCTGTTGAATCTTTCTTCTTGGCAGTCGCAAGACCTGCTTCTTCTGCTAGTATTCGTACTTCAGGCTTTTCCAAATGCCCCAATGGGAACATGGTTTTTTGGAGTTGTTCTTGCGAAAGTTGACTGAGGAAATAGGTCTGGTCCTTCCCATTGTCCACGCCACGAAGCATGTGAACGATGCCATCCTCATCACGCGCCACTCGAGCATAATGCCCAGTCGCTACATAGTCTGCACCCAAGGTCATAGCATAGTCCAAAAAGGCCTTGAACTTGATTTCCTTGTTACACATAACATCTGGATTTGGCGTGCGCCCTGCACGGTATTCCGCTAGGAAATACTCAAAAACGCGGTCCCAGTACTCTTTTTCAAAATTGACAGAGTAGTAAGGAATGCCGATCTGGTCTGCCACCGCAGCCACATCCTTGTAATCTTCGGTCGCCGTACAGACGCCGTTTTCATCTGTGTCGTCCCAGTTCTTCATGAAGATACCGATCACATCGTAGCCCTGCTCCTTAAGCAAGAGAGCCGTCACCGACGAATCAACACCACCACTCATCCCCACAACAACACGTGTTTTAGAGTTATCACTCATGGTAAGTCTCCCATCTATTCGTTTATTTATACCCCTCAAAATTCTATTTACTATGACTTTCAATAGAATTTATTTGAGTATAGTTATTTCGTTTGCTTTTAGTACTAGGCAACGAGTCGCAGGCATAACTTGAGTTAGGCAAGACGAGTTAACAACGTAATAAAAGATAAACGAAATGACTTGTTCACGATTGAAGGTCGTGTGTGCTTTAACGATTGAAGGTCGCTTGAGCAGTATTCATTATAACACGCTTGGTTGGAGAAGACAAGAAAGAGGCTGATAAATCATCTCAACCTCTCTTTCTTACTTTACAAACGAATCAATTTCCCCCTTTAAGTTCTTTCTTCGCTTGTTCTATCTGGTATTTCACTTGCTCAAAGCCAGTTCCTCCTAAGGAATTCCGTCTCTGAACAGCGGTTTCTGGACGCAAGTAGATATAAATATCCTCTTCAATCAAGGGATGGTAGGCTTGCAACTCCTTCAAATCCCAATCTTGGATATTTTTACCATGCTTGATAGAGTCTAGAACCAATTTCCCTACTATTTCATGCGCTTCTCTAAAGGGGAGTCCTTTCTCAGCCAAATAATCTGCCAGTTCGGTCGCATTCGAAAAATCATTCTCTGTGGATTGCTGCATTTTGGCCTGATTAACCTGCATGCTCGATAGCATACCTGCCAACACATCCAGAGAATTTAAAATCGTTTCTACTGTATCAAACATGCCTTCCTTGTCCTCTTGCAAATCCTTATTATAGGCCAGAGGCAAAGACTTCATGACGGTCAATAGTCCAAGCAAGTGCCCGTAAACTCGTCCTGTCTTCCCTCGAATCAATTCCGCCATATCAGGATTTTTCTTCTGGGGCATGATTGATGAACCCGTTGAAAAGCTATCAGACAAGCTAATGTACTGATACTCAAAACTGCACCAATTGATGATTTCCTCACAAAAACGACTCATATGCATCATCAAAATACTGACATTTGACAGAAATTCTAAGATAAAATCACGGTCACTCACTGCGTCCAAGGAATTGGTATAGGGTTGTTGGAAACCCAGTAAATCACTCGATAATTGACGATCGATTGGAAAAGTTGTCCCCGCCAAGGCAGCCGCACCCAGTGGAGATAGGTCCGTATGTTTCAGGTTAAATGCAAAACGCTCGCTGTCCCTTTGAAACATATTGTAATAAGCCATGAGATGGTGGGCAAAACTAATCGGTTGGGCGTGCTGCAAATGGGTATAGCCTGGCATGATGGTTTCCACATGTTTTTCAGCCAAATCCAGCAAAACACTGTTCAGATTCGCCAACTTATCCAAGACATGCCCAAGCTGCTCCTTTAGATATAAGTGCATATCCGTTGCGACTTGGTCATTCCGAGAACGGGCCGTGTGTAGTTTCCCAGCCAGAGGACCGATTTTCTCTGTCAGCAACACTTCCATATTCATATGAATATCTTCATTTGCAATATCAAAATGAAGCTCTCCCGCCTCTAAATCTCGCAACAAAGCTTGCAGACCATCTTGGATCTGCTCTGCCTCTTCCAAACTTAAAATACCAGTCTGTCCTAGCATTTGAACATGAGCTAGGGAACCCATCAAATCAAATTTTGCCAGCTGGTGGTCAAAGGAAATACTCGCACCGAACTGTTCTACCCACTCTTCCACAGTGCCTTCAAATCGACCACCCCATAATTTTGTATTTTTCGGCATATCCTGTCGTCCCTTTCTATCGCGTCACTACTCAACATTTTTCTGAACTTCTGAATAAACCTTAGTCGGAAGCCCCCAAAGCTTGATAAAACCAACAGCCGCATCTTGGTCAAAAGTATCCGCACTAGTATAAGTCGCCAAATTTTCATCGTAAAGAGAATTTGGAGATTTCCGCGCCACTACCTGGGCGTTTCCCTTGTAAAGTTTAACTTTTGCAGTTCCATTGACAACTTTCTGTGTCTCCTTGATATAGGCAATCAAAGCCTGAGTTGCTGGGCTAAACCACAAGGCATTATAGATGAGATTGGACAACTCATTTTCGATAATGGGTTTGAAATGAGCCACTTCTCTCACAAGAGTCAAGTCCTCAATCTCCTTATGAGCTGCCAATAAGGTCACAGCACCTGGGCACTCATAAATCTCTCTTGACTTAATACCGACTAGGCGATTTTCCACATGGTCAATACGACCGACACCGTGTTTGCCCGCAATTTCATTGAGCTTTTGAATCAAAGCAGCCACTTTCATCTTCTCACCATTGAGGGAGATGGGCACCCCGCAGCTAAATTCAATGTCAATAAATTCTGGACTGTCTGGTGCCTCTTCTGGCGAAGATGTGATTCCAAATGCTTCTTCTGGCGCTTGGTTCCAAGGGTTTTCCAAGACACCACATTCATTTGCGCGTCCCCAAAGATTTTGATCGACAGAGTAAGGATTGTCAAGGTCAGCTGGAACTGGGACGCCATTTTCTTTGGCATATTGGATTTCTTCTTCACGAGACCATTTCCACTCACGAACAGGCGCAACTACCTTTAGATTGGGATCCAAAGCTGCGATAGAGACTTCAAACCGAACTTGGTCGTTTCCCTTACCTGTACAACCATGGGCAATTGTGGTTGCCCCCGTCTGATGAGCTATTTCAACGAGTTTTTTTGAAATAAGAGGGCGACTCAGAGCAGATACCAAGGGATACTTCTGTTCATAGTAAGCATGAGCCTGAAGGGCCACTAAAACATAGTCATTTGCAAATTCTTCCTTAACATCAATGACATAAGACTCTACAGCCCCAACCTTGAGAGCTTTATCGTGGATGAACTCCAAATCTTTTCCTTCACCCACATCCATACAAACAGCGATCACATCATAGTCTTTTTTTAACCATGTAATAGCAACTGATGTATCCAATCCACCTGAATAGGCTAAAATGACTTTTTCCTTACTCATTTCTCTTCCTTCTTTCTATTTTTCGATAGAGGCTTTAAAAGCATCGTCAATCAATTTGTCCAACTCCCCAGAATCCTTCAACTTCTGGATGGTTTTGTCAACCGCTTCTTTCAATTCCTTACTATCTTTTTTCATCGCAACAGCGTAGGAATCTTCTTTGTCATTGTCAAAATCAAACTCAGCGATGGCTAGGTCTGGATTATTCTCTACAAATCCTTTCGCCACTGGTTCCTCAAAGATAACCGCATCTAGTTGCCCTGATTTCAAATCTGTTATCAAATTTCCATTTTTAGGAAGTGAAACGAGAGAAGAATCCTGCAAGGTTTCTTTAGCCAGAGTTTCCTGGATAGAACCTTTCTGCGCTCCAACCTTTTTCTGAGCCAAATCCTGGACTGATTGGTAATTCGTTAATTCAGATTTTCTTACGATAACCTTATTTTTCGAAGTGTAGTAGGGAATTGAAAAATCGTAAACCTGACTTCTCTCTTCCGTTTTAGAAACACCTGATATGGCAAGATCGGCCTTACCTGAATCAAGACTAGCTAGTACATTGTCAAAACTCATTGGAGAGAGCTCCACTTCTACACCTAGTTCCTTTGCGATGGCTTTGGCTAGCTCAACATCTGAACCTACAATCTGATTTTTCCCATCGACCAATTTCTGGTATTCGAATGGAGCAAACTCTGGATTTAGGGCCACCACCAATTTTCCTTTAGCCTTAATGGCTTCAACACCTTGGGATTGAGTGTTACTACAAGCAAATAATAAGGGAAACATAAGCAAACCAAACATCGTCATCAACACCTTCTTCACTTTATTCATAGAAGAGCCTCCTTTTATTTTTATACTTTGTTATTGTATAAATAATACTCTTCCCATTCTCGTTTGTCAAGGAAAAACTGTATTTTATTTCATTTAAATCAATAAAAAGCTTATTATATGATATATTTTTACACATAATAAGCTTATTTATACTATTTGAGTTTTTAAAAATACAATTGCCCAATTACAGGTAAGATGAAGAAATCAATGAACTCGCCACATTCTCTTTCACAATTCAATGACTCGATGGCATTGTTGAGCTACATAGGCATCGTGGGTAACGATAATGACCGTTTTCCCTTCCTTGTTCATGTCTAAGAGAAAGTTTAAAACCAAATCTCGATTTTCAGGGTCTAGAGAGCCGGTTGGTTCATCTGCTAACAGGAGCTGACTCGGTTTTAAAATGGCTCTAGCAACTGCGATTCGTTGCTGTTCCCCTCCAGATAACTCTGAAACCTTCTGATGTAGGGTTGATGACAATCCCACTCTCTCTAAAATTTCTTCTATCTTTTTGACTTTGTCCTTCTTGGATAATTTTACATACTTTAGAGCGAGCATGAGATTATACTCTACCGTTTCATTATCAATCAGAGCAAAGTTTTGAAACAGATAGGAGATATGTTCGCGGATAATCGCTTGCGACTTAACAGAATTGACAGGTACATTTTGCTGACCGAAAATTTCATAATGTCCACTGTAATCGCCATCTATCAAACCCAAGAGATTTAACAAGGTTGACTTGCCACTGCCACTTTTCCCAACAATGGCAACTAAATCTCCTTGGTTAATCTTTAGAGATAAGTTCTCCAAAATAACTTTTTTCCCAATGGTTTTCGTAACATTTTCCAACTTTATCATAAGTGATCCCCTTTCAATAACTGCACTACATTTCTTTGTTCCATCTTAGAGCCCAAGAAAAGCACAAATAGGATATCTAAGCCTGTAAATCCTGCAAAAAGTAGGAGCGGGAAAAGTGCCTGTGTAAAGAATAGCAAAACCATAAAAGGAAGACTATAAACGGCTAATAGAAGACCCAGCAAGGAACGATACCGATCTATCAATTTCCAACCCATAAACTTCTTGGTAATAATATCTGTTCGCTTCAACAAGAAAGTTGTCACTAGTAAGAAGTAGGAAATCATCATACTAAGAAGACCAACCAAAGCAAAGAGTATGTTGAAATTCCGAACAGCATCTCGATAAGAATCTACTTTCTCTTGTTGAATGGCTTGAATAGATGAAAATTTTAAATAATTCCCATCTGATAATTTCTCAACTAACGCTGTCACCTCTTTTTGGTGTTGAGCCGTATTTTCGATTTTAATCGGGTTATTTAAACCTGTTGTTGACAGGCGAGCTTTTTCATCCCACATCATATCAGAATCATTGACCAAGCTAATAATTGGATTGTAGAGATTTTCCTTTCGCTTATCACTATATGGAAAGAACGACCAATCTCCTTCATAATAGGCAATCTCGACATCCATCTCCTCTATCGTTCGTTTTTGCTGCTCTTCATACTTCATCGAAAGATAGGCAATTAATTTCCCCAAGAGCTGATTTTTATCTTCTTCACCTTTCGTACTTGCTGGCATCAAAATAACTTTTTTTGCGCCGGTATCTGGTAACTTGAATCCCTGACTTTCTAAAAAATGACGATTGGCATAGTAAACAGTTAGCATATCAGCCAGTTGATACCGCTGCACTTGTTCTGCAGTGGCAAAATTTTTTATAGGCAGGTTGCTAGTTTGCACATAGCCCGCCTGCGTTTTTTCTACCAAATCCAGATAAAATCGATAGAAATAATCCACTGCCTGCCCTGAGCCTGCCAACTGCTCTTGCCACAGGTTATCATTGAGTTGGAAAGTTTCCAAGGTCAGATAATTTCCTTGACTGATCCACTGTTTCTGGTAATCCAACTCTTTGTTTTCTTGCTCCAAACTTTTTCCTACCCCAACTAGCAAGACTGTCAGTAAAATAGTAGTTCCAATTTTCATCAAATAATTAAAGAGTAAACCAAATTTAAAAGATGAAAAGCTTTTCAGCAGAGAGCTGATTGTCATTTTTTGGATTAAGAGGTAAGTCAACCAACTGATAAAGAGATAAAGTTGCAAAAGCAAAAAATGCGACAACCATAACATAGGGAACAAATCTTTTGGCTTGTAATCAAGCAAGAAAAACACTCCTAGATTGATCACAAGCGTCCCACCTAGTAGGAGGTAGAGGTTGCCTTTCACAACATCAGCTAAAACAGCCCGATCTTGAAAACCAAGTAATTTTTGTACCCCAACTCTTTTCATCTCCATCATCGGTTGATACACTGTCACTAACACAAGAAGTAAAATAGCCAAGACAAAAACAATGGCAGATAAAAGCAAATCTCGATTTATGACTTCCACTGCACTTTTATAGGTCGACTCTAGCAAGGTAGCCTGGTCTATCTTGAAAAAATCGCTCCATTTCTGTACAATCCTATCCTTGTCCATCTCTTGTGTAGAAGTTATCGTATAGCGACCATTTAAACTACGAGATGTATCCTTGATATAGGTTTGAAAAGTCATAAGCTGAATAGGCTTGGCTTTTAGAAAGGTCGGAATCGTACCAAGTTTATTGGAAATTTCCTTATTACTGTAAACTCCCTCACCATCTGTGGTAAAATCAAGAGAAGAAATCCCAAACTCTTGGTAGGGGAAGGTATCTTTATCAAAAACACCAGACTTGATTACTTCATCACCACTGTCTGTTTTGATGATGGAGACTTTGTACTCCTTTGATACATCCTCAAAAAATCGAAGAACAGATACTGCAGGTTCATTAATATCTTTCAAATACAAATCCAAAGAATCTACAGTCTTTCCCATTTCCCGAATCCGCACCACTTCTCGTGTGTAGTTTATATTAAAAACAAAAAAAGTGGTACACAAAAGCAGGAGTAACATACAGAAATTACTGATTTTTTTCATAAAAGTACCTCCTTAGCACTTTATCATCTTAGTCGTAGAATTTGTTCCCTTTTTTCACAAATTTATTTTAGATTTCTTTTTTACTTTTTATACTACTATGATACAATATTTTTAATCAGTTTCTATTTTCTGTTAACTTTTTTCACGAACAAGGAGGAGAACATGCGCTATGATTTCGGAAAAGTATATAAAGACATCCGTGAGTCAAAAGGATTAACCCAAGAAGATGTCTGTGGTAGCGTCCTTTCCAGAACCAGCCTATCAAAAATCGAAAGCGGGAAAACAACTCCTAAATATGAGAATATGGAGTTTCTTCTCCGACAAGTCAATATGAGTTTTGAAGAGTTTGAATATATCTGTCAACTTTATCAACCAAGTCAACGCACAGAAATTATGCAAACCTATCTCAATATGAGCTCAATCCTAGGAACTAATAAAATCAAAAAACTATTTCAAAAATGTCAAGACTACATCAAAACTCACCACGACCTCCCCATCAAAGAGATACGAGATATGCTAGAAATTGTTATCTATATTCGCCAAAATGGGACTAAAAAACTGTCAATCGAAGTTAACAATACTGTAAAGAAGCTATGGAAGAAGATAGAAAAGCAGGACACTTGGTACGAGAATGACTTAAAAATTCTCAATACCATTCTCTTTACCTTTCCTATAGAACATATCCATCTCATCACTGAAAAAATCTTGCAACGCTTAGAAGTCTATAAAAACTATCAACATTTATATGACTTGCGAATGGCAATCCTACTCAACCTCTCCACCATTTACTTATACAATCAAGATAGAAATATGTGTAAACAAATATGCTATACTTTACTAGAAGATGCCAAGAACAAGAAAAGCTACGATAGGCTTGCTATCTGCTATGTCCGTATTGGGATTTGTACGGATGATTCTAAACTTATCCAAAAAGGTTTCTCCCTTCTGGAACTAACCGATGAAACCTCCATGCTATCTCATCTCAAAAAAGAAGTAGAGACCTATCATCAACCAAAGGAAATATAAAAAAGTCGAGGGATTTCCTCGACTTTTACATATTTTTCTGTTAGCTAGTTCTTAATACCAACCGTTGTTAAGCCAGAAGTTCTTGGCAGCTGTCCATGAACCGTAACGTCCTGCAACGTAGGCATCTGCTACACGTTCTTGGTTTTCAGCTGAGTAGTCACCGTTCAAGTATGAATCTGTCAATTGGTAACGTCCGATGTAACGTCCGTTTGTAGCAGTGTAGCTACCACCGGATTCTTTTTGAGCGATCCATTCTTTGGCCTCTGCTTCAGAACCACTTACAGTAGAAGCTGCTGCGGTGTTGCTTTCTGCTGCTGGAGCTGCAGGTGCAGCTGGAGCTTCATAGGTTGTTGTTTCAGTTACTTCTTCTGCAGTTTCTTCCGCAGCTGCTGGTGCTTCATAAGTTGTTGTTGAAGCTGCAGCGGTTGCAGTTGCTGTCGATGGAGCTGTTCCTTCGATAACCAAAACTTGGTCAACATAGATAAGGTGAATATCTTTGATGTTATTTTTTGCTGCCAATTTTTCAACAGTTGTGTTGTACTTCTCAGCGATTTCTGAAAGAGTATCACCTGATTTAACTGTGTAAGTTACAGTTTCTTGGGCAGATGCAAGTGATGGAGCAAAGAAAGCAAGCAAAGTTGCTACTCCTGCGATAGTTGTTTTAATTTTTTTAGTTGTTAATGACATATCTAAAAATTCTCCTTCCATTGGATATATTTATGATACCTTTTAAATGTTACCGTTGTTTAACGGTTTTATGTAGAAATATTACAAAAATGTTTTATATTTACCGTTTTAAGGAGGTTTTTGTCACAAAAGACCTTGTTTTATACTAACTTTAATCATTTTAAGCTTTTGATAAGGGAAATAAGCGTAGCGGTCCATTCTTTGATATAATAGATATAAGAATCTTTGTAAGGGGAAACAGATGCACTCACTTCGTTTTCAATCTGTCTTTGACATTATCGGACCAGTTATGATTGGCCCATCAAGTAGTCATACTGCTGGTGCCGTTCGTATCGGAAAAATCGTCTCATCCATCTTTGACGATACGCCAACAGAGGTAGAATTTCAATTATTTAACTCATTTGCCAAGACCTACCGTGGTCATGGAACTGACCTTGCTCTCGTCGCTGGTATATTAGGTATGGATACGGACGATCCTGATATTCCAAATAGCCTCGAGATTGCCCATAAACGCGGTATCAAGATTGTCTGGACCATTCAGAAAGACAGCAATGCCCCTCATCCTAATACCACTAAAATTACTGTGAAGAATGAACACAAATCCATTAGTGTGACAGGGATTTCCATTGGTGGGGGAAATATCCAGGTCACAGAACTCAATGGCTTTGCCGTCTCTCTCAACATGAATACCCCGACTATCATCATCGTACATCAGGATATTCCAGGTATGATTGCCCATGTCACAGAAGCCCTCTCTCGTTTTGATATCAATATCGCCCAGATGAATGTGACTCGGGAAAAAGCTGGAGAAAAAGCCATCATGATTA
Organism: Streptococcus oralis; assembly: GCF_001579525.1. Taxonomy (GTDB): domain Bacteria; phylum Bacillota; class Bacilli; order Lactobacillales; family Streptococcaceae; genus Streptococcus; species Streptococcus oralis_M. The sequence continues at coordinate 252,954 of NZ_LQZC01000011.1, forward strand.
TCGAAGTCGATAGTCGAAGTTGCGAAGAGGCGATTGAAGAAATCCGAAAAATCCCTCATCTCCACAATGTCAATTTCTTTAAGTAGGAGGAAACATGTTTTATTCTATCAAAGAATTGGTCGAGCAGGCGGATCTAGACTTCCGAGGAAATGTTGCAGAGCTCATGATTGCGACAGAATATGAACTGACCGGCCGATGCCGAGACGAGGTTCTCCTCCTCATGGAACGCAATCTAGAAGTCATGAAAGCCTCCGTTGAGCTCGGTCTTAGTGAAAACAAATCCCGCAGTGGCCTAACAGGTGGAGACGCGGCCAAGCTAGATCGCCATCTCAAAAGTGGCAAGGCCTTGGCAGATTTTACCATCCTATCAGCAGCTCGAAATGCCATCGCGGTCAATGAACACAATGCTAAGATGGGCTTGGTCTGCGCCACTCCAACCGCAGGAAGTGCTGGTTGTTTGCCAGCCGTTCTCACTGCTGCTATCCAAAAACTAGACCTTAGTCATGAAGAACAGCTGGATTTCCTCTTTGCTGCTGGTGCCTTTGGATTGGTTATCGCAAACAATGCCTCTATCTCAGGTGCTGAAGGTGGCTGTCAGGCCGAGGTTGGTTCTGCATCTGCCATGAGTGCCGCAGCCTTGACCTTGGCTGCAGGTGGAACGCCCTATCAAGCTAGCCAAGCCATCGCCTTTGTCATTAAAAATATGCTGGGCCTCATCTGCGACCCCGTCGCTGGTTTGGTTGAAGTTCCCTGTGTCAAACGCAATGCCATGGGGGCTAGCTTTGCCTTTATCGCGGCTGATATGGCCTTGGCAGGTATCGAGTCTAAAATTCCTGTTGACGAAGTCATCGATGCCATGTATCAGGTCGGATCGAGCCTTCCAACTGCCTTTCGTGAAACAGCTGAGGGCGGACTCGCCGCCACACCTACTGGTCGTCGCCTACAAAAAGAAATCTTCGGAGAATAAGCTTATCTATTAGGAGAAACTATGCCCTCTATCTCAGCAATCTTTTTTGATCTAGACGGAACTCTGGTTGACAGTTCCCTCGGGATCCACAATGCCTTTACCTATACCTTTAAAGAGCTAGGAGTTCCAAGCCCTGATGCCAAAACCATTCGTGGTTTTATGGGACCGCCACTTGAAAGTAGTTTCGCAACATGTCTTCCCAAGGAGCAAATCTCGGAGGCTGTTCAAATCTACCGTTCTTACTACAAGGAAAAAGGGATCCACGAAGCCCAACTCTTCCCCCGAATAACGGAATTGCTCCAAGAACTTTCGCAAAACTACCCTCTCTACATCACTACAACAAAGAATACTCCTACTGCTCATGATATGACTAAAAATCTGGGAATTCATCATTTCTTTGATGGCATTTACGGCTCTAGTCCTGAAACGCCACACAAGGCGGATGTCATCCGTTACGCCTTGCAAACGCATCAACTCCATGCAGACCAAGTCCTCATCATTGGGGATACCAAGTTTGATATGATTGGAGCCCAAGAAACTGGTATTAAAAAGTTTGCTGTTACTTGGGGATTTGGAGAAGAGGCTGATTTGCTCAGCTATCAGCCCGACTGGATTGCCTGTACCATTGACGATATCATTAGCCAGCTCTAACCATACAAAAATACTCCTAACTCTAGTGAACTAGGTTGAGGAGTATTTTTTTATATCTTGTTACTATCAGAAGGAATCAACTCTATGCTTAAGCAGTAATTTGATCCTGTTCTTCAGTATCTGCATCTTCATCCTTCTTACTTGGCCAAGCAAGCATCACAATAAGAGCAATCGGTCCAACGATAGGAACCAAAGCAATGAAGATAAAGGCCCAGTGGAAACCAGCGTCTCGTAAGCGGCGAACAGTCACAGCGATAGAAGGCAACATGAGAATAGCCGCTAAAAAGAGGTAAAAACCACCCATAGCTTGTAAACTACGAATTGCCTCCATGTTATACGGACGAGTTGACACTGCAGCATGATATTTCGTATAAGCAGGAAGACAGATTAATAAGTTCGTAAAATAAATCCACCAGTACTCCGAACGAGTCGAACGACCAGTAAAGTTTACATAACCCTTCCAAAAGTTCCTATAAGCATTAAACATACAATAATCTCCTTTATTTTTATTTGTATAGTTTATCATAATTTACAAGGTCTATTGGGACACCAAGTCAATGGAGTATGCAAGGATTTCTCTCGATCTCAACAGTTACTATTCTATAATTTTTCTCGAATTAGAAAACGCTTTATCACACTGTCGCATATCTATACATCTTCTAACTGCCACGGATTTCTTTAATGAGGGAAATTTTCATGTGGTAGGTGGATCCATCTCTAGTTTGCTATTCTAAAAACCAGCTTTCTGATTTCCTCAGAAAACTGGCTATAGCTGTTTCATTATGAAAGTAGATAGACCCTCTTACTCAGCATGGGTTGTCTCATTTGCAAAGGAAATGATTGCTTCTTTAAGCTCATTTCCGCTGAGTGAACGGAACTCTTCAATCTTTTGATCAATAGCTTCTAGAGGCATGACATTTACCTTACCAACGAAAATCTTGTCCATGACTTGGTTATCAACCAATTCGGTCGAAACCAGGAGTTCCTCATAGAGTTTTTCACCTGGGCGGATACCAACCTCAACGATTGGAATTTCACTTTCCGTGTGCCCACTTAGAAGGACCATTTTCTTAGCCAAGTCATAGATCTTAACTGGTTTGCCCATATCGAGGATAAAGACTTCTCCGTCCTTGGCATAAGCACCAGCATGGATTACTAGACGGCTAGCCTCTGGAATGGTCATGAAGTAACGTGTCATACGGAAGTCTGTCACCGTTACAGGACCACCTTCAGCAATCTGACGTTCAAAGACAGGAATCACGCTACCACGACTACCGAGAACATTCCCAAAACGAACTGCACAGTAGGTTGATTTACTACGTTGGTTAAAGCCAGTGACAATCAATTCTGCCACGCGCTTAGTTGCACCCATAACGTTCGGTGGATTGACCGCCTTGTCAGTCGAAATCATGACCATCTTAGGTACTTTGGCCTCATCAACAGCCTTGGCAACATTGTAAGTCCCGAGGATATTGTTCTTGAAGGCTTCTTTTGGATTGCGCTCCATCATCGGAACGTGCTTGTGGGCTGCAGCATGGTAGACAATGGCTGGTTTGTACTGCTCAAACACCTGCAAGAGTCGGTCATAGTCCTGAATATCTGCAATAACAGGAACATAATCAATCCCTTGGAATGTACGGATCAATTCATGATAAACGAGATAGATTGAGTTTTCACCATGTCCAAGCAAGACGATACGTTCTGGATTGAAGCGACTAACCTGACGACAAATCTCTGAACCAATCGAACCACCTGCCCCTGTCACCAGGATGGTCTTACCTGTAATCTCCGTACCCAGACGCGATTCGTCGAGACGAATTTCCTGACGGCCCAAAAGGTCTGTGATATCAATTTTCTGGAAGCCACTACCTGATTGATGGAGTCCTTGAACGACTGTCTCAACCTTAGGCATCTTGTAACATTTGACGCCTAGCTTATTACACATCTGCAAGATGCGTTCGTACTCTGATGGGTCAAGCGAAGGGATCGCTACGATAACACGCTCGATTTGGTGGCGTTTGGCCAATTCAGGTAGATTGTCATAAGAGCCTAGGACTGGGATTCCACCTAGTTTTTGCCCCTTTTTCTTTTCATCATTATCCAAAATCCCCACTAGCTCAAGGTCGCTAGTTGGGTGTTGGTAGCTGTTCATAAAGAGGGCACCACCATCACCAGCACCAATCAAGAAGGTACGACGATGTTCACCATCTCCACTACCTTGCTTGCGCTTAGAATAAATCAGCTGCCAAGTGATACGAGGAAGCAAGATGAGGAAGGTACTCAACAAAATGAAGAGTACGATGAAACGGATAGAAAACAATGGCAGAAAGGCATAGCAGATTCCATAAGAAAGAACACTGCTGAGCATCACTCCGAAAAAGATTTTCATGAAATCCGTAATCTTGCTATAACGACTGATACTAGCATTTAGCCCCCAAAACGCAATCATGATTTGATAGAGGAGGAAGGCTAAAAGAGTGTAGATGACGTAATCCACAGGCGCAGGATTTATAAGGCCATAAAACAAGATATAAGATACGATGATGGAAACCACCATACTCAAAATATCGAATATCCCCCAAAACACTTGTTTTTGCTGTTTATTTAAAATTTCAACCAGATCAATCACATAATCTGTTAGTTTTTTATTCATAGGAATTTACTCCCCCTTAAAAGAGTCAGATGATACTGTTGTTATGATAACCTGAATCATTCAGTCTATCGGGGCTTACTTTCTCTTTCTTAAAAGTTTGACGAAGATAAACTGACGTACAAAGCCTGGACAAAGTGCAACAATTGCCTGAATGGCTACACTTTTAGCATATTCCATGTAAGAAATTTGCCCTCGCTCAAGCATCCTTTGGCGAGCTTGACGATAGAGTTTAAGGTAACGCAAGCCACCTCGACGCTCAAACATACCTGCACCGACACGAACCTTACACAAGATTTGATCTAGGTTCCCAGTCTTGGCACCTGCAACAATCATATTGAGCCAAAGGAGGTCATCCTCCATGTAAAGGCCATCTTCATAGTTACCCGCCTTGAGGACCATATCCTTTTTGAACATGACTGTCATATGGTTAAAGGCGCTTCTCATTCTCTGATAAGCTACAATGTCTGCGTGCTGAGTTGGAACACGACGATAAGACACAATCTCATTTGGATTGTCAATGAACTCTGCGATATGCCCACCTAAGAGATCGAGATCTTCTTTCTCCATTAGCTGAAGCTGTTTCTCAAAACGATCCGGAACGGCTAAATCATCCGTATCCATGCGGGCAATAATGTCATACTGGCACTGTAAAACACCGTATCGAAGAGCCAAGCCTAAACCTTGATTTTGTTCTAAGGGGCAACGTTTCACTGGAATGTCTGACTGAGCTTCCACTTCATCTAGCACCTGATAGAGTTCGGGTGTGAGCGGGCCGTCCTCAACAAGAACAAGTTCGCTCGGTTTCAAGGTCTGGTTTTGAACACTTTTGATAGCATCTCTTAAAAACGTCGGATTTTCCTTTACATAGACCGACATCAAGACGCTGATTTTTTGCTTTTCAGGCACAGTTTTTCTCCAATGTATAGATTTCCTTCCACTATTTTATCACAAAATTTCCTAGTTTCCTATTTTTATATCAAATCAAGGAAAATTCTAGTAAAGAAATCTATCCCTTTTCACTTTATTTTCACTTCCATTGATTGATCTGTCTTGGCTGTCATTACTTGACATTATAAGGAAAAAACCTTAAAATAAGCTGTTATTAAAATCATCCTATCGAGGTTTTTATGAAAAAACAATCACTCTTTTTTGTTCTAGGAATTGTCTTAATCGGGACCGTTTTACGCTCTCCTTTTACTGCTCTTCCAACCATTTTAGGAGATATCGCTCAGGGACTAGGAGTGGAGGTTAGCTCTCTTGGGATTTTAACCAGTCTCCCTCTCTTGATGTTTGCTCTTTTCTCTGCTTTTGCAAGCCGCTTGGCACAAAAAATCGGGTTGGAACATCTCTTTACTTACTGTCTCCTCCTCTTAACTGTTGGCTCTGTCATTCGGATTTTCAATCTTCCCCTTCTCTATCTAGGGACTCTGATCATCGGAGCAAGCATTGCGATCTTCAATGTACTCCTCCCAAGTATGATCCAGGCAAATCAGCCTCAAAAGATTAGTTTCTTAACAACTCTCTATGTCACTGCCATGGGAATTTCGACAGCCATCGCTTCTTATCTTTCGGTCCCTATCACCCAAGCTAGTTCCTGGAAGGGCCTCATCCTCGTTCTCAGCTTTCTCTGCTTGGTCACTCTGCTAGTCTGGTTGCCAAATCATCGCCACAACCACCACCTAGAAAGCCAAAAAGAAATGCAAGTCAAAGAGAATATTCTAAAAAGTAAAGATGTCTGGGCTATCATTATCTTTGGCGGGCTTCAATCCTTGCTCTTTTATACAAGTATGACTTGGTTGCCAACTATGGCTGTTAGTGCTGGTATTTCTAATAGCGATGCGGCTCTCCTCGCCTCTATTTTCTCACTAATCAGCATTCCTTTTTCAATGACTGTTCCAAGTCTGACAACTCGTCTGTCAGATGGTCATCGTCGAATCATGCTGGCAATTATCTCTATCGCTGGTATGATGGGAATTGCCATGCTCTTGTATCCAGCCAATAATTTCCTCTACTGGTTAGTCGTCCATCTCTTGATTGGAACGGCCTGCAGTGCCCTTTTCCCCTACCTCATGGTTTGCTTTTCTCTTAAAACCAGTTCTCCTGAAAAGACAGCTCAGCTATCAGGACTAGCGCAAACAGGGGGCTACATCTTAGCTGCTTTTGGACCTGCCTTGTTTGGTTATAGTTTTGAACTTTTCCAATCTTGGATCCCAGCTGTCCTTGCCCTTCTAGCCATTGATATCATCATGACTATCTCACTCTTTATGGTGGATCGGGCGGATAAGATCCTTTAAACTTCTAGTTTTTACTAGGAGTTTTTTTATATATAAAATTTTTACACATATTTCTTGACAGGGCTTTCAACTTGAGATACAATATATTTGAAAAGAGTATATATAAAATTTTTATATAATATAAAGGAGGTTTCCCATGTACTTCCCAACATCCTCTGCCTTGATCGAGTTTCTCATCTTGGCTGTACTGGAGCAGGGGGATTCTTATGGTTATGAGATTAGCCAAACCATTAAACTCATCGCCAATATCAAAGAATCTACGCTCTATCCCATTCTCAAAAAATTGGAAGCCAGTGGCTTTCTCACCACCTACTCTAGAGAGTTTCAGGGGCGTATGCGCAAATACTACTCCTTGACCAATCGGGGCGTAGAGCAGCTCGTTACTCTAAAGGAAGAGTGGATGCTCTATACCGACACCGTCAACGGCATCATAGAAGGGAGTATCCGCCATGACAAGAACTGACTATCTGACTCAGTTAGAAACCTATCTCCATAAACTGCCTGAAGCTGACCGCATCGAAGCTATGGACTACTTTAAGGAACTATTTGACGATGCGGGTTCAGAGGGCGAAGAGGAACTCATTGCCAGTCTGGGAACACCAAAAGAAGCTGCCCATGATGTCCTCTCTGATCTTCTCGATAAAAAAGTCAATGAAGCCCCTGCTCAAAAGAATGACCGTCAACTGCTACACATTGCCCTCCTGGCCCTGCTAGTAGCTCCTATCGGAATTCCGGTCGGGATCGGCATCCTCATGGCCATCATCGGTATTATTATCGCAGCCGCCTCCGTCATTCTAGCCTTCTTTACCGTCTCTGTGACAGGTATCCTACTGGGCGGACTCTTTATCGTAGAGAGCTTTAGTGTCCTAGTCGAAGCCAAATCTGCCTTTATCTTGATTTTTGGGGCCGGTTTGCTTTCTATCGGTGCTTCTTCTCTTGTTCTACTGGGCATCTCCTATGTAGCTCGTTTCTTTGGGCTCCTGATCGTCCGCTTGGTGCAATGGATTCTTAAAAAAGGAAAGAGAGGTGACAGACATGCGTAAATTGACAAAAGGATTTCTCATCTTTGGTGTGGTTTCTACAATCCTTGGTTTTATCATGATCATTGTAGGCGCGCAGTCCAATGGTATTCAAAGTTTGCTTGCCATGTCAAAAGACCCCGTCTATGACAATCGTATCGAAGAAGTGACCTTTGGAAATGAAGTGGAAAAACTTGATTTAGCCCTTGAGGAACATAGCCTAACCATCACAGAGTCTGTAGATGACAAGATCCACATCACCTATCATCCTTCCGTGTCTGGTCGTCACGATCTGACTACTGGCATGAGTGACAAAACACTGAGCGTCACTGACAAACAAGCCTCCCAACATCGTTTTCTCGGTTCAGGAATCGAAGGCCTACTTCGTATTGCCAGCAGTTATTCTAACCGTTTTGACGAAGTCATTCTCTCCCTCCCTAAAGGAAGAAGGCTGCAAGCAATCACCGTCTCAGCCAATCGTGGACAAACTAATATTCGTCAAGCCAATCTTGAAAATGCGACAATCAAAACAAAAGGCTATCTCTTAAGACTAACAGAAAGTTCTATCAAGAACAGCACACTAACGACACCTCATATCATCAATATCTTTGATACCGAATTGACAGATAGCCAGGTCAAGACGGAAAGGGAACACATCTATGCTGAGAATATCAAGGTCCACGGCAAGGTTGAGCTAGAGGCCCATTCCACTCTAAACCTCATTCTCTCCCAGAAAGAGACTGACCGTATCAATCTAGATCTTTCTTCTCAGCATGGTGGTATCTATCATAAACCCAAAGAAGAACATCGTGGACAAAAAGAGAATGAACTTGCCAACCCATACAAGACAGACAAAGCAGATGTCAAGGACCTGCTTATTGCAAAAGCCAACCAAGATATCTACCTACCTAAAGAAGAGCACTCTTCTCCATCTAGAAATCATTGACAAAAACGCTTTCATCTGCTAGTCTAAAGATAGAAAACGACCATAAAAAAGGAGGTTCCACCATGACACAAGAATGGTTTGAAAGTGCCGATCTTGAGAAGAAATCACCTCAGACAAAATCAGAAATCCAGCCCAACGAGCCAGAGACTTCGGAAACTGTGGAAGATGAACCACAAGTAAGCGAAGAAACACCTGTCTCACCCAAAGAGATGGAAACGCATGAGGAGGAAGCTCCCGAAATGATTGAGGAAACCCAAACCGAGGAAGAGGGAGAAGGGAAAGCTGAAGAGGAACACAAGCAAGAAAAACCTGCAAAAGAAAAAAGCATCCTCAGCAAGGCTTTAGAGAGTCCTTACATCCCAGATATTGACCCCCGCAAAACTGCTCGATTCAAAGAAGAAATCGCACTATTTTGGACTTGGCTGCTGGACGCTATCCAAGAACCAACTGCCAGCAAGAATACGGACCAAAAGCATCGTTACAGTGTCTTTGCCCTACTCACCTTGCTGTCTTCTATTAATCTTTTCTTTAGTATCTATCATATCAAGCACCTCTACTATGGCTATATGGCCTCTATTGCCAATAGTTTACCTAACCAGCTCCCACCTTTAGATCTCTTTGCTGGACTTTCTATCTTGGTCGCTAGCGCTCTATTTTACTTTTCTATCATTTTGGGAGGCTTTACTGTTCGACGTGTGCTGGACCAGGAGAACGACTTCACATTCCAAGAAGCTTGCAATCGTTACAGCCGACTCTTTGCTATCCCGCTTGTCTTAACAGCTCTAGCAAGTTTCTTTGCACTCTTTGGTGGCTTACGATTTGCTGGCATCCTCACTCTTCTAAGCATGGCCATCTTTGCCCTTGGAAATCTCTTTGTGATTAGCAAGCCAAGTAAGACCAGTAGCCTTGACCCATTTTATCGATTCTTGCTAGCTGTCTTACTTGATGGCGCTATTCTCTTCCCCTTCTTCATTGCAGAGCTCGCGCTGACAGTAGACTACCTTCGCATCCTGACCTTCTTTTAACCAAAATCCCTGCCATTGACCAATGACAGGGATTTTTTATACTAACTATTTTTTAAACAAGGCCTACTCTATGCTTGCCAATTCTTCAAAGTCTTTTCCCAAAATGGCTTGTACTTCTAGTTGATTGGCATCTAGTTGCTGATAAAATGCTGTTGGTAGCGACTCTAGGAATCTTACATAGTCCAAGCGAGCGATGGATTCGTAGTCTTCTGCTTTTGAACCATCACCAGAAATCGCCACTAGGTCAATCTCCCAAACAAGTTCCTTGCCTGCTAGCTGCTCAGTATAGTGCGCCGGTACAAAGGGTTCCTTGGGCAAAATCGTCTTGACTCCCTGGGCTAGGTGATAGATACCGTGCACCTTACCTTGGGCGTCTGGGTAAAATTTCACACTGGCAAGGTAGGCATCAGAGCCTTGAACCTTCTTGACCAACTCTGCAAAATGTGCCAATCCATCCTCGGCCAAAAAGCTCTCGAGGTATTCCTTGTTGAGGTAGATAGGGGACAAGAGTCCTTGGCAATATGCTAGACGAGCTGCTTTGTCAGCTAGATAATGCTTGACCGTTTGTCGGAAATAAGCTTCAAACTCAAAGTCTTCTAGCCCTTCTACCACTTGCCCCAACTTGCTCGATAGGGCTTGGAGGAGAGCTTCTACAATCTCCCAGTCCGCTCTGGTAAGGAAGTCTGGAATCACCACTTGATAACCTTTTCGACTATCCGCATAGTTCACCTTGAAGAGAAATTGCGACTGGCCTACAATCCCACACTCGATATACTCGAGACGATTGAGGGGCTGACGGAGATAGACCGCATCATAACTGTGTGACTCCAGTCCCTCCACCAAGGCCAAGATAGACTTAGCAGTCAAGACCTCCTGTTGTCCTAGAATGCTTTCTTTATTTGGGATAAAAAATGTTTTCGCCATAACCGGCCTCCTTTGAAATCGTTTACATACAGTATAACCTATTTTCCTGAAAGATACAGAAACAAATTTTAGATTTTTAGATAAAAAGCATAGAAAAACAGCCCCTAAAAATTGCTTGACATTCAGCAGACTAAAAGTAATCGGTATTCACACACCCTAGAAATGCAATAAAGACGACCAAAGGAATCGTCTTCATTTTCTATAAGTAAATTCTATATAGCTTATACTGTCCTTATCTATATTGCTATCCGACTTTAATTTTGTGGCTAACTGCCATGCTTGTTCAAAATATTTTCTAAATACCCCCACCAATTCCTTTCAAAGAATATGGATAAGACGCATAAGATGATGAGACAAAAATAACCTCTTCCTTATCAATTATTACAAATTGAATCTTTGAAAATTTTATTTTTTCTTCCTTATTATCAAAGTATCTACACGAATAATTGGAATCGTAACTTAGATGTTCAAGCATTTCGTCTATATTACGCGTATAACTAAAGGTAAGTATTTCTTTATAATCTCATATATCTTTTTATGATTGTAGATCTTTTTAATTTGCTTATCAATTTAATTGCCTACATGTTCCTTCTTAGTATCATTTCTTCGTATAGGATTTATTTTCATAAAATCTTGCTAATTAAAGTCACAAAATCAATACATATTCTAAGAATATATCTGAATTTCATAAAAAAGCAATGAATGAACTTCTAAGAAAGCAAAAACTCATTCTGAGCTCTTCTTACTTTTTATCCTGCTGTGCCAGCTCCTGATTGTAGGACAAAGCTAGATTGATCCAGTAAGACAGTTCTTTTTGTGCTTCACCATCTAAATCAATATAGCCATAATAAAGCCTACCCTTCATTAAAGTCACACTGGCACCATTTTGGGGCAGGACCTGCTTTTCCATTTCCTTACCGATGCGTACCATGACAAGATCCTGATCTCTTTCTGAACTCACAGTCACGGTCATCTTACCGCGGACCATAAAAGCTAAACCACCAAACATCTTCTTCTCTTCTACCTCTTCTTCAAAAACATGAGGAGGAAGTTCAGTAGCTAAAATGGCACGGACTTGCTGGGCTAGGGATTCACTATAAGCCATCCTTCTGCCTCATTTCATCACATCCCAGCCGATGCCAAAACGGTCAATCAAGCGACCATAAAACTCTGCGAAAGCTTGTTCCTCTAAAGGATAGAGAATTTGTCCACCTTCAGCAAGCTTAGCAAAGAGCTCATCGGCTTCTTCTCTACTATCTGGACTCAGAACTAACCATTGATTGGGCTGATGATTGCTAGGAATAGATAGGTCATTAAAAACACCTACATCCTCACCATTGAGTGTCAAGTTCACCGTATCTAAGGCAATCCAGGCAATCTTATCCCGTTTTTCTGCAGGAAGATCTGCTGGATCCATCATCTCACTGGCTCGGGCAAGTCCCTTTATCTCTGTCTGAAAAAGATCTGCATAAAAACGAAAAGCTTCTTCGGCCTGACCATTAAAACTTAAAAACACGTCTAATTTCATTATTGTTCCTCCAATTTTTTATAGCTGAGAATAAATCTCTAGTATCAGTTTATCAATTAAGATAAAAATTTTCTTATTCTCAATTGCGCTTGTTTGGCTAGGGAACGCATGATTAAAACTGGAAGATTAACTGTAATAGGTGGATCGCTGGGCAAGGGCCTGCGCATGATGATTTCCTCCTGATAGATGCTATCGCCTGAAAAAGTGAGAGGCTCATCGCTGCCCCAGCGAAAGTTATGCTTCAAGACATAGTTTTTAGTTAGGCGTAAATCCTCCAGCAATTCACAGGCCAAAAGATAGTAGTGGCCATCCGGTACATTTTCAAAAGTAAACCGTCTCTCCTGACTCAGTGCTACTCCGATAACTGGCTCTTCTTTAGGTATGCGGGTTTTAAAAAGCCCGATACAGCTAATGCGTGGTTCATACCCCTCAGGATAAGATAGCGTCACGGTCAAGCGATTGCCACTTTTACAGTCGGGATCCTGATGCAAGAAAGCTCCCTTCTCATCCAACTGTTTGACCATAAAATCATAAGCCTTGGTTGATTCCTGATAATATTTTTTAGGCGAAAGTCCAGTATGCCGCTTAAAAGTATTGGAAAAACTGCCTAGACTATCATAACCAGCTTCCATAGAGGTCTCAGTCACATTTTGCTGGCCTTCTACAATCTCCTGAATCCCTTTTTCCATCTTAAGAGCTTCCACATATTGCTTGATAGAAAATCCCATCTTTTTCTTGAAAGTTCTGGATAGATGGAAAGGACTATAATGGAAATGCTCAGCCAAATCGGTCAGACTCAGCTCTTCATCTGCATGCTGACGCAGATAGGCTGCCACTTCTTCCATGATAGCTTTAGACATAGACCTGCTCCTTTCCCATTTATTTAAGCTCATTATATCACATCAAAAAGAAAGGACAAAAAATCAAAACCTTAATAATGAAAATCTAAGCTTCAAATAAATAATGAAAAAACTTTGGGCGCTTGAAGCATCTAAAGTTTTTGGTATTTACTATTTAACAGAAACTCTTCCCTTTTCTTAGGAATTTACAAACTTGCCTTACCATCAAAAATAGTCAGCTTATACAAATTTTCTATGCCTGCAATAATGGGTCTAGCTTTTGCAATGAGATTTTGAAAAACTTCCAAGGTCAGACTGTCATTGTGAGCTTGCTCGCTCTCCCAAACCTCATAAATATAGATGCTGTTGGGTTCGTCTGCTTTCTCTCCTAAGATATAGCAGAAACAAGTATCAAGATTTTGCATTTCTTTAACAACTTCTTGCATATAAGCAGCAAGTTCCTGCGCCTTTCCTTCTTTGGCAATTAATTTACCATAAACGCAAAACTTTTCCATTAGGATCTCTCCTTATTACTGAGCTACCACTGTTTCCAAGCTTTCACCGATAGCTGCTAGGCGCTCAACAACTTCTGCTTGTGTCAATTCATTTTCTGAAACATAGCGGTTGCGAGGGTGAACACGGCACTCGTGTGAGCATCCACGAAGGTACTTGTCTTCATTTTCTTCTGATGTTAGGATACGACGGTTACAGAAGGGATTTCCACAGTTGACATAACGTTCACATGGCGTTCCATCAAACCAGTCTTTTCCTACGATGGTAGGGTTGACATGGTTGATATCAACTGCGATACGCTCGTCAAAGACGTACATTTTCCCATCCCAAAGTTCACCTTGAACTTCTGGGTCTTTACCGTAAGTAGCGATTCCTCCGTGCAATTGGCCAACATCTTTGTAGCCTTCACGAACCATCCAACCTGAGAATTTCTCACAGCGAACGCCACCTGTACAGTAAACCACAACACGCTTATCCATGAATTTTTCCTTGTTGTCACGGACCCATTGTGGCAACTCACGGAAGTTGCGGATGTCTGGGCGGATAGCCCCACGGAAATGTCCTAGGTCGTACTCGTAATCGTTACGTGTGTCAAGAACTACTGTATCTTCATCAAGAAGGGCTTCTTTGAACTCTTTTGGAGACAAGTAAGCACCTGTTGTTTCAAGTGGGTTGATGTCATTATCAAAGTCGTTGTCTTCCAAACCAAGGTGGACAATTTCTTTCTTGTAGCGAACAAACATCTTTTTGAAGGCTTGTTCACTTTCTTCGTCAATCTTGAACCAGAGGTCTTCCATGCCTGGGAGGCTGTGAACGTAGTCCATGTATTTTTGAGTTGTTTCGTAGTCACCTGAAACGGTTCCGTTAATTCCCTCGTCAGCGACTAGGATACGGCCTTTGAGACCGATTGATTTACAGAAAGCCAAGTGGTCTGCCGCAAATTGCTCTGCATTTTCAATTGGAGTATAAAGGTAGTAAAGTAAGACACGAATATCTTTTGCCATAAGATTTGTTCTCTTTTCTATTCTTAAATTTTCAGAATTTTTCATTCAACTATACTAGTATACCCACTTGGGAAAACGAATGCAATTTATTTGACCGGAAATTATATAAAGAGTCCTACCCCTGCACTTCATCAGTAACCATACCGAATCGCAGATAATTCTCTCAACTTTTTATTTACATCCTAAAAATCACTACCTCCCCTAGAGAACTAGGGAAGGCAGTGATCACATTTTTAGGAATTAGGAATGAATACACGAAATCAATCAATCTTATGATTTTTTGTTTTTCAAGAATTCGTCGTATTGTTTTTGCATTTCGTTCAATACTTTTTCGTAGGCACCTTCAGATTTCAATTTTTCCATCAATTCTGGGATTGCTTTATCTGGGTCTACAGTACCAGTGTTGATAGCTGTATCGAATTGTTGCATTGTGTTAGAAATTGCTGAGATTTCAGATTTGACACTGTCAGTGTTAAAGATGAATCCAAGTGCTGGAGATTCTTTAGCTTCTGCCAATTGTTTCTTAGAATCTTCGATTTGTTGGTCTGTAACGTTTTCGTTGATGTAAAGAATCCAGTTGTTACCAGTGTTCCAACCTGACATGTGAGTGTTTCCTTTGTAGGCATCAAGGACGCGGACACGGTTTTCTTTACCTTCAACTTTTTCCCAGTTCTTGCCTTCTGGACCGTAAACAAGACCGTTCAAGAGTTCTGGGTTCGTGTTCAAGAGGTTCAACACTTCCATTGATTTTTCTTTGTTCTTAGAGTTGTTTGAGATGACAAAGTTAGCAACTTGTGTTGTTTGGTTTTTCTTGATAAAGTTAGTGATTGGTTTGATTTGGATATCTTTGTTAGCAACACGTGAGAGCAAGCTGTTACCGTAGTCAGCTGGCCCTACCGTTTCTTCACGAACGAACCAAGTATCTTGTTGAAGGTCAAATGAAGTATCACTTGTTGCTACGTCTTTTGGAATGTATCCTTCTTCATAGAATTTGTGAAGAGTCTTCAAGTGTTCTTTGAAACGAGGCACTTCGTAACGGTTTACGATCTTAGTAGTGTCTCCTTCAAGGTCGATAACAAATGGAAGTCCGTTTGGTACTGGGTAGTCAAAGTTATCAGATGGGATAAAGTTCTTCGTAACCGCAAATGGTACTACATCTGGAGCTTTTTCTTTGATTTGTTTCAAGACTGGTTCAAGTGTTTCGTATGAAGTAACACCTGAAATGTCAATACCATATTTTTCAAGAAGAGCGCCGTTGAAGGCAAAGTTTTGAGATGATGCAACGTTGGCTGCAACTGGAACAGCATAGATCTTACCGTTTACAGTGTTCCCTTTGATGTAAGCTGGGTCAAGTGCTTTGTAAAGCTCTGCTCCTTCTTTTTTGTACAATTCTGTCAAGTCAGCATAAGCACCTTTTTGAGCATTTACAACATAGTTATCTGCAAAGGCGATATCATAGTTTTCACCAGATGATGTGATAACAGACATTTTCTTGCTGTAGTCACCCCATCCAAGGTATTGGATATCCAATTTAGCACCAACTTTTTCTTCGATGATTTTGTTTGCATTTTCTAGCAATTCATCCAAGTTATCTGGCTTGTCACCGATTTGGTACATTTTAAGAACAGGTTTTTCACTTGAAGCAGCGTCAGCAGCTTTTTTGTTGTTACCTGTAAGGTTTCCACAAGCAGCAAGACTTGCAGCCAAAGCGACTACGCTAGCAGATGCAAAAGCATATTTTTTCCAGTTTTTCATGATAAAAACTCCTTTTTTATTTTTAAACTTATAAACGATTTAATGATTTTTACTTCAATCACTAAGATGAAGTTGGGAAGAGAGAAACGGTATTTCTCAGCAAGTGCTATTCCTTCACACCACCGATTGTCAACCCTTTAACAAAGTAGCGTTGGAAGAATGGATAGAGAATCGCGATTGGAAGGGTTGCAACAACAACCATGGCCATACGACCTGTTTCTTTTGGAAGAGCGACTCCCAGTTGACCAGATAGGCCGACTGCTTTGGCGATGTAGTCCATATTTTGTTGGATTTGCATAAGCAAATATTGCAATGGATACAAGTTATCACTCTTTATGTAAAGAAGGGCGTTGAACCAGTCGTTCCAGAAACCAAGAGCTGTCAAAAGCGTGATGGTTGCGATACCTGGAAGTGACAAGGGCAAACAAATCTGGAAGAAGATCCGAGCTTCACTGGCACCATCGATACGAGCAGATTCGAGAATAGCTTCTGGAATGGTCTTCTTGAAGAAGGAACGCATCAAGATGATGTTGAATGGTGAGAGAAGCATTGGAACAATCAAGGCCCAAACGGTATCACCCAGTTGAAGCAGGCGAGTGACCACGATATAGCCTGGTACCAAACCAGCATTGAACAACATACTAAGAAGAGCGAAGATCGTAAAGAATCTGCGGTACTTAAAGGTTGTCCGTGAGATGGCATAGGCATAAGTGGTTGTAATGAAGACGTTGGTCACTGTTCCGACTACGGTTACAAAAACTGAGATAAAGAGCGCTTGGAGGATCTTATCTTTAAACTGAGCTAGGAACTGGAATCCATCTACACCAAATTTCGAAGGGAAAAAGCTATATCCATACTGGAGGATGCTCTTTTCATCTGTCACCGAAATGATGATAACGAAGATAAAGGGCAAGATACAAGAAAGAGCGATCAAACCAGAGATAATACTAAAGAAGATATCTGCTTTCTTACTGAAGGAGTGAATGCCGACATTATCGATTTTTTCTTTTTTAATTTTCTTTTCTGCCATATTCTCCTCCTTTCTAGAACAAAGCTGAGTTTGGATCGACTCGTCTTGCAAGCAAGTTTGATAGGATAACCAGAATCAAACCGACAACGGATTGGTAAAGACCGGCTGCTGAAGCCATACCGATATCTGCTGTCTGAGTCAAACCATTAAAGACATATACGTCCAAAACGTTGGTTACATTGTAAAGCTGACCAGCATTGTGTGGGATTTGATAGAAGAGACCAAAGTCTGCACGGAAGATATTTCCGACTGCAAGGATAGTCAAAACTGTCACAAGTGGAGTCAACTGAGGAATGGTTACGTTGCGAATGCGTTGCCACTTGCTAGCCCCGTCCACTGTTGCTGCTTCGTAGTAGGTTGGATCAATCCCCATGATCGTCGCATAGTACATGACACTGCTATATCCAAAGCCTTTCCAAATACCTAGGAAAAGGAGAAGGTATGGCCAAATGCCTAAGTCAGCATAGAAGTTGACTTCCTTCATGCCAATGGATGTTAGGAAATGGTTGAAGACCCCTTTGTCAATGTTTAGGAAGGCATCTGTAAAGAAACTGATGATAACCCATGACAAGAAGTAAGGGAACAACATAGACGTTTGGAAAATCTTAACCATTCTCTTAGAGCGGAGCTCGCTGAGGATAATGGCAATCCCTACTGATACAATCAAACCGATAAAGATAAAGCCGAGATTGTAGAGAACGGTATTACGAGTGATGATAAAGGCATCTTTTGAACTAAACAAGAATCTGAAATTATCTAACCCGACCCATTTACTATTCACAATACTATCTATGAAACCATTACTGGTCATATGGTAGTCTTTAAAGGCAACCACATTCCCAAATACTGGAATGTAAAAGAATAGAATCAACCAGAGTGCCCCTGGTAAAACCATCAAGAGAAAGATCCAGTTATCTCTCAAGGTCTTTGAAAACTTTTTCATAATTTCCTCCCTTTTTATTCCTAAAAACTGATTTCATCGAATTTTTAGGTTTGATAACGATTACATTATTAGTATACTCCTATTTGAAGGCTAGGTTAAACTACTAATTATAGAAAAAACTCCACAAATTATTTTATGTGGAGAAGTTTTTTATAAAAAATAGGTTTCACGAGAAACACTCTGAACAAGGGACACTGTTCTTGTTTTTATACTCAATGAAAATCAAATAGCAAACTAGGAAGCTAGCCGCAAGCTGCTCAAAGCACTGCTTTGAGGTTGCAGATAAAACTGACGAAGTCAGTAACATCTATACGGCAAGGCGAAGCTGACGTGGTTTGAAGAGATTTTCGAAGAGTATTAAGTCGTATAAATCGTCGATGCGGTCGCAATAGTATGCCACTGATTGGCTGTAGTTGCTGCGAAATCCTTGTCTACGTAGAAGTCAGTAAATGGTAGGATTTCAACTTCTAGCTCGTCGATGCGGTCAATCTGATCAGACAGATAGGCTTCGATACGGCTTTCTGCTCGCTTGATGCGTTGCAAGAGTCCGCCCATACGAATATCAACCGTATCCAAACCAAAGACCTTGTTTTCTTTCAACCATTGGTGGCTAAAGAGGGCATGGAAGTTTTCAATCTCGCTTCTAAGTTTTGGTAATTCTTGTCTTGCGATTTTTCTCAGACTTTCTTTATCGTTTACTTGGTAGGCCTGACGAATGCGTCGTCCCACATCCACTTTACTGCTTAAAATCTGGTTCAACTGGGCCTGAGTTTCAAAGAGATAAGCATAATTTCCTGCTTTTTCTTTGATAGCAACAAGCGTCTCAGCTGCCTGAGCGAAGTGTGGTTTGTCCTGTTCAGGTGTCATGTGTCTGTCAAGAATCGGACAGAGAACATCCTGATAAAAGACATAGCGGTTGGGATTGATACCACTGAGATTATCTGGCAGCTCTGGCAAGAGGTTGGCTAGGTCGATCTGCATGAATTCCTCAACTGATAGACCTGTATTGGTCTTGAAGTGGGCAGACAAACGGTCGAGGTTATTGCGGTAGCTGAGTTCTGCCCAGATTTGCAGACTTGGTAGAATAGAAAACTGGGCAGTTTCCCCACCATTGTCCCCCCAACCCGTTACAATGACTTCTGTGATGTCGTTAGCACGACAGGCTTTGTTGGCTTCAAGAGCAATAAGACGGCTGAAATGGTTGTTGGGTGTGAAACCGATCCACTTCCAAGCACCACCTGCAAAGGCAAGGTCATGACTAATCTTGTGATGGTTGCGGAAATTACGGTTGTATTTTTCCTCACTATCCTGATAATAGTCCCAGTAAACCAAGGTTACACGGTCTTTGAGACGATCTAGGTAGACACGAGTTTCCTTAGGAATCTCCACATCGCGATCGTACTGGCCATCCGCTGACATGAGTTTAAAGAACATATCGCTCCACATCTGACAATGGAAACCATACTTGTCAGCAATATCTAATACGCGCTCCAAGTGTTGGCACATGAGGAGACTACGGTCCACAACACCGTTCAAAATGAGGTAGCGCCCCAAACCAACCAAATGGGCTTCGTCCATCCCGATATTGACCTTGCGAGTCTGCAGTTTAGATAGAGTGGCAAACATGCCATCAATCAGGTCATAAACCTTTTCTTCGCCAATAAGGAGAATGTCCTCCACATCACGGAGTTCTTGCACTTCCTTAACACCCCATTTGACAAAGGCTGACAAGTGGGCCAAGGTCTGGATGCAAGGCACAAAGGTCATGTCAAACTGCTGGGCGTAGGCTTCGATTTCCTGTAACTCTTCAGCTGAATAAGCTCCACGGAAGTAACCAAAATAAGGTTGCCCCTCAATCTGGTAGGTGTCTTCCATATAAAGCTCAAATGTTGAGTAGCCCATGAGAGCCAAGACCTCAATCATCTGCTTGGCAGAAGCGACATTCAAAACTGCATTTCGAGAACAGTCTGCCATATAGGCCAACTCTTCATAAGCTGCCTTCTCTTCAATCTCTACTTTGTCACCTTCTGCTAGAGCTGTTGCCAACAAGGACAAGGCGCGATAGAGTTGGTGAGGTTTGCGATAGGTTAGTTGATAATGTCCACCTTCACCCTTGATAGAGATCGAGGCTTGGTCAGACTGAGCGACTACTACCTCTACATCTGCTAGCGAAATATGCTTTTTAAGCAACTCTAATGCTTGCTCTTGTTTGGGACTAAGTCCTGTAAAAATTACCATTGATTTTCCTCCTGCAGCCAGTTGACAAGGGCACCATAGAGATTGGCATCTGCGTGATAGGTGCAGGCCTGGATAACTGGTGCGACCGTGTATTCTTCATAGGTCTCGACAAAGTTATCGACAGCCTTCTTGACACCTTGGATAAAGTCTGGGTTCTGGCTGATAGATCCTCCCAGACTAATGACATCTGGGTCGATGAGGTACTGGATATTGAGCAAGCCTTGAGCCAGATTACGGTTCATACGTTCAATGGCTTCTTGGCAAAGGGCATTGCCTGCTGCAGCTTCTTGGTAAATCTTGCGACCATCCCAGTCAGTCTGACCAGATTTTTCAATTACGTAGCGAACCATGTTTCCTGTAGAGGCTAGTAGCGACCAGTTGTTGAGTTTTTCAGCTGGTTCAATGGTTGTCATATAGCCAAACTCACCACCTAAGCCGTGGCGACCACGGTGAAGTTTGCCATTGATAATCATAGCCCCACCAATCCCTGTCCCAATCACGACACAGGCTGCATTTTCAATCTCTGGATGAGCCAGCAGTTCACTAAGTCCAACACAGTTGGCATCATTTTCTAGATGGACAGGGAGTTGATGATGAGCAAGAGCTTCATACCAAGAAAAGCCATGGATGTAAGGTACGGCACTGATTCCCTCAATCACACCTGTTTCTTGATTGACCGCTCCTGGAACACTCATGGCAATCCCACGATAGTCCTGTTCTGACAGACGTTTGTCTAGCCAAGTCAGTAAATCTTCCAAGCTTTCTGGTGTTGGGATACTTGTCTTATCTAGTATTTTTCCATCAGGAGTCAGACTGGCAAACTTAATCCCAGTCCCTCCGATATCAATGGTTGCAATCGTCATATTTTCACCAAAAAAGGGACGAATCAGTAGTTAATCCTTACTCTTTCGCCCCTCCTTTCTATCTCATAGTATTCGTTATAGAACACTTTATAACTATTAGATTTCTTCTTTTTTAATCAATTCTGTACGAATTTCTTGTGGAGCCAATAGTCCTGAATGAACTGGATATGGTCGCTCAAGTAAGTCAAGAATGGTTTGTTGGTGTTCTGAAATGCGCACATTTTCTTGACTCATATTGTAGTAACGGAGTACATATCCTTCTTCATTTTC
Source organism: Streptococcus oralis (assembly GCF_001579525.1). Classification (GTDB taxonomy): domain Bacteria; phylum Bacillota; class Bacilli; order Lactobacillales; family Streptococcaceae; genus Streptococcus; species Streptococcus oralis_M. The sequence goes on from NZ_LQZC01000011.1 coordinate 274,416, forward strand.
CGCCACTTTAAAGGCTGTTGGGCAAACTTGTGGTAAGCTGAGTGCCACATGACTCAAGAGACTACCAGTCGCTGCCACACTTCCTTCTTGTTTAGCAACTTGAAGACTAGTGAATGGTGTTTGGAAGGCTTTAGCACGACGGAAGGCTGAGAAGCGTTCTTGTGCTTGGTGGCATTCGAGAGCAAACTCGACTTCAAACTCACGCAAGCACTGAGCCTCTGGTGTCGGGAAGTAACCCCAGTCACCTAGCTCACCTGAGGCACGAAGGATGGTCACTGCAATGGTATCGTCTCCAAGGATTTCATACTCGTGCAGTCCTTTATTAGCCACCGTCACTCCTTTTTCATCATCATAAAGGCTGACAAAGGCTTGTTGGTGTTGTGGATTTTCAGGATTTTCCCAAGAAGCAGCTGGTTTATTTGGTCGTGTCACCACCTCATAGATGCTTTCAGAGTCATTGCTTGGACGTGTGTTATGAGTCTTAACCAAGAGACGGATACGGTGGTCCTTAGCAGTATTGGTAAAGCGAGTCTTGAAACGAATTTGTGGATTATCAACAAAGACGGTCATCTCTGTTTCCAGAGGTAGGGTTGTCAACTCTTCTGAGCGCCCAGCTTCACGCGTCATAAACTCGATGATACCTCTTTGTTCTGCATCCAGTTTTTCATCTGCACTTACTGGAATTGTCAATTCATGCTTGAGCAAGATCTTGGCAAAACGAGCTGTATTTTCCAAGACTTCATAGCCTTTCAGCTCTGCATAGATAGGCTCTGTTCCTTTTGGTTGGAAGTAGATATACTCGTTTCCGATGTCCCCACGGTCTTCAAAGCGAATAACATCTTCATAAGCTTCATGAGTTGTCTTGTCGTAGACCGTGATGTTTTCATCCACACTTACCGTTACAAATGGCGTATCAATCACTCCATTTTGGTAAATACCGTCCCGATGTTCTTGTTCTCCTTCAAGCAATTGGAAGGTGGTCCAAGAAAGTGGTGCTAGATGAACAGGCACTGTCACGCGCACTTGTCGAGCGATACGAGCCTGACGGAACTTGTCTTTGGGCAAATCATACTCAAAGTTAGCTCCCATATCTTCGATTTTCGCTTCTACAGCATGGCCTTCCAAGTCTTCGACACGGTAGTTTGGCAAGGTCAAGGCTGCCATTTTTTTGTAGCCTTCTGTTGGGTGCAATTCCTTGAAATCGCAAGTCGCCACATCAATCACTGTGCTGACAGTATCAACCTTATCATGTAAGCCTGTGTTAATGACGGTAAAGAGATGGTCGCTTTGAGCTTCGTGGGTTGCAATTTTACCCTTCCACTCGTTGAGAAGGTTGCTCTTAACGAAGTTTCCGACTTGGTTGACCTTGGCAAAACGTGTTTCCATCTCACGGTGAACTTCGTCAATACTACAGCCACAGATACTATCATGTGGCGCATTTTGTAGAAGGACTTTCCAAGCATAGGTCAACTGATCCTTATGGTTGTGGCCGCCAGTGATGACGGTCAATGGCTCCACCACTTGTTCTAGCAAGTTGCTATTTTCTTGGAAGGCTTGTTTGAGGTAAATGCGTGATGAAGAAGTGTTGGCAAGTGTGTACCAACCATCTGTTTCCTGACTTGTCAACTCACCTGTAACCGTTGATAACTGCTCCGGTAGAGCACTTTCTACTGCATGGACATAGTCGTCAAATGAACTATGCACAAAGGTCACATCTGGGAAGAGTTCATTAGCCACACGAATGGCTTCACTCAGATTGCGCTGTACAGGCTGGTGGTCACATCCGTTCATCATCAACCATTGGTTGGTCGAAGCGTAGTCACGCACGTCTGACAATTTTTGTTTCCAGAAAGTTAGGGCCTCGTCCTTATCAACTGGGATTTCATTCCCGTTACTGTACCAGTTGGCAAAGAGGATACCGAGGACGCGGCTTCCGTCCGCACCCTGCCAGTACATTTCTGAAAACTGGGAAGTAAACTGCTCATCTTCGAGAACTTGGTTGTCAAATCCAATCGGCTTCACACCACGCCCAAAGGCTGCCACGTGAATGCCTGATTTCTGAAGGATTTGAGGAGCTTGTCCCATATTTCCAAAGGTATCTGGGAAGTAACCAATCTGAGTGGATTTGCCCCATTTTGCACATTCTGCTTGACCAATCAAGGTATTGCGGACGTTGGCTTCACTTGAAATCAAGTAATCATCCTGCAAGATGTAAAAGGGACCAATTTTGAGTTTGCCTTCGTCAATGTAACCTTGGACTTTGTCTCGATTTTCAGGGCGAATTTCCAAATAGTCATCAAGGACAATCGTTTGGCCATCCAAGTGGAAACTCTTGAACTCAGGGTCATTTTCAAAAAGGTCAAAAAGATTATCAAATAATTCCACCAACTGCATCCGGTGGCTTTCAAAAGGTAAGTACCACTCACGGTCCCAGTGACTATGTGAGATAATATGTACAACAACATTTTCCATGAAGTAAAACCTCATTCTAAATTTAAATTTTAACGTTTTAAATGTAAAGGTGTGATTCTGACACGAATCGGTGAAACTAAAGCGAGCTCCTTAACGGATATCCAGATAATCCAAGACTAACTCACAGAACATCATGTTGGCCCAAGAGAACCATTCACGTGAGTAAAGCGTTGGGTCGTCCACGTGGAAGCTTTCGTGCATAACACCTGTGCCACCATCGCAAGCAACCAGCTGATCCAGCAAGAATTTTTTCTCTGCCTTATCTCTTGTTGTCAAACCTTGGATAGAAAGGGCGATTGGCCAGATATAGCGATAGAAGGTATGGGAACTTCCGAGACCACTAGCATGTTTACCTTGGTAGAAGTATGGATTTTCAGGGCTTAGAATGGTGCTGCGTGTGGCTTGATACACTTCGTCTTCAATGTCGCAATAACCCAGATAAGGCGCCGCCAACAAACTTGGTACGTTTGGATCATCCATGATACTAGCATTTCCTAGGCCATCCACTTCAAAGGCGTAAATCTTTTCACCCTTGCTATTAGTTGTGTAGGCGTAATTTTCGATGCCTTCTTGGATTTCAGCCTGGAGACGCTTAGCGTCAGCAATAATACTCTCGCCATCATCTAGTTCCAATGTAGCAAAGATTTCTTGGACATAACCCAAGACGACTACGGCAAACATATTGGACGGAATCAAATAACTATATTGACAGCAGTCATCACTCGGACGGAAGGCTGACCAAGTCATACCTGTCACTGCAAAGTCAGGTCCAAAGCCATCATTTACCAAAGTGTCTTCCTTACGGTCGGTATCCCGAACAAAACGATATGGTGAGCTGTTGTGGTCTTGTTCCACCGTCCAGAGATGAAGGATTTCCTTGGTTGCTGTGACAAAAGTTTCATCAAACTGACTGGTTTCGCCAGTCTCTTTCCAAAGGAGATAAGCCAACTGCAAAGGATAGCAAAGGGAGTCCACCTCATACTTACGCTCCCAAATCCAGCCATTAAGGTCTGTGTGGTCAGTCTCATGGTGACCCTTCCAGCTCTCCTCAATGTTAAAAGAGTTGGCATAAGGATCCTTGAGCACTAAGGTCATCTGACGCTTGACCAAACCTGCAATGGTCTGACGCAAGAGAGGATCTCTTTTAGCCACATGAAGATAGGGTCTGAGTTGGGCAGTCGAATCCCGAAGCCACATGGCAGGGATATCCCCTGTTAATACAAAGGTTGAACCATCTTCTAGAATCTCGACCGTATTGTCCAAGGTGTCGGTGTAACAACGCTCAAAGACATCCACCCACTCCGGATGGTCCTTGGCCCGCTCCGCTATTTCGTCTAGCCATTCTCTAACAATTTCTTTCGAATAAATCATCGTGCAGTTCCCTCTTTCAAACAAGTTTCATGTTCAGTATAAAAAAAAACGCCTCCAAAAGATATACACAAACTAAAGGCGTTTTGAAACAAACTTATGAAAAAAAGTTGGGCAAGCCCAACTTTTTATTCACTTTTCTTTTCGTCTTTTTGAATCTCTATCAAATGATACTCTTTTCTTTGAAGTTCTTCCTTTAACACTTCAAAATCTTCTAGCCCTCCACCATCGATTGGACTTATACCCTTCTTAGCGACTAATTTGTCATCTTTTAATTCGTAACCACCGAAGCCATAGTACTTGTAACTAACATTTGTAAATAAACTACCTTTACGCGTTACTTTATACACCGTAATTATATCAATGTTAGCACTCGACGTATTTGCTATTCCTGTAGTGATAGCAACGTAACTACCCTGAGGTTCTATAGTATAGGTTTCGTAAGTACTATTCTTATTTGCGTCCTTGCTGTATGCATCGTTTTTCTTCAATACATCAGTTAAATTCTTCACATCTTTTGCATCTTTTAGGCCTTCAACTGTCACTTCTACAGTTTTAGAGTCTATCACTTTTCCTTCTGCTTTCAAAGAATCAATACTTGCGTCTTTCACTTTCAAAGTGACTTTGTCACCATTTTTCAAACTTCTTGGACGTTCCCCATTTTCAAAATCAAAGTAGGCTTCATCCTTAGAATTTTTTGTGATTGTAATAGTACCAGAACCATTAAGCCCAGTGAATATCACCGGTGTTTCAGTCAACAAATCAGAAGCTGAAACCTTTTCGTATTCTTTAAGATTTTCAACTTTGAAGGTTTTCTTTTCAGCCTTAACTGGCGCACTCTTAGAAGTAGTCACAACGCTGAAAGTAATCTCATCTCCATTTTTTAGGTCACTTGTTTTATCAAAGCTAAATTGGACACTTCTAATCAACGCGTCTGCCATACTATATTTTGACGCTAATTTTGGATCTCTAGTAACTTCTGAAAAAGTGACTGGATCCTTTTGGACCAAAGCTTTCGCTTGATTATTGTTAAATCCAGCCTTCCGATAAGACAATTCTTCAATTTTAGATGCGATTTCTTCGCTGTTATAAGTCAACTTCCCAGTTTCTTCATATCCCGAAAATTGAACCTTTACTTCGTCTATAATACTCTTTGGTTGTGAGTCATAAATGTTGTAGCCAACGAAAGCGACAATAGCAAGCGCAACAATAGCAAGCACGGCAATGATTTCCTTACGCTTTGTTTTCAATAAGGTTTGAAGGCTGATTCCTTCTTGCTTCGGTTCTACCACTTGATCACTTTTCGACGCTACCTCAATTTTAGGCTGCTCTTCTTTGTGACCTTGTTCAATTGTTTCTGTCAGTTCGGGAGTCTGCTCCGTCACCTTTTCTACCGATTCGTCATTGGCAGGATTCTTTTCAAATTCACTCATAATAATCTCCTTTCTTAGCCTTATTCTAACAAAAAAGGGTATGTTTGTAAATCTTATTTAGATATTTATGCACTTATTTTAGCTTTTAGCTGTCTTCCTTTATTTTTGTGTTATACTGTATACAAAAACGTTAACAGAAAGTTATTTTATGAAACCACTACTTGAAACCATTGATACCCGCTTTGGCACTGCTAGCAAGCATGCCTTCTCTCGGGGAAATACCCTGCCTTACACAGGCGTCCCTTTCGGGATGAATTATTTTGTGCCTCAGACCAGTGACCAAGAGGGAGCTTGGTTTTTCGATCCGCATCTGCCTATTTTTCAGGGGATTCGTTTGACCCATCAACCCAGTCCTTGGATTGGAGATTACTCTTGGCTCCTTCTGACACCTGTTACAGGCCAGATTGGGGGAGACAGCCTCTTTCACCGCCAGTCTTCTTATGATATAGAAAAAGCCTCTTTCCAACCTCACTATCTGAAGATTTTCTCCCTGCGCTATCAGATTGAAACCCAACTGACACCGACTTGCTATGGTTCATCTATTCGCTTGGAGCAAAAGCAAGGCAAAGCCCTCTCCCTCTATCTTCATGCAGCAGATGACTTGACAGTCAAGCAAGTAGATAAGCGAATTCTTTCCCTACGACAAGAAGGCAAAACTGAGACCAACAAAAATCCGCTGATACTGTTTACTGCCCTACAAATGAATACAGATATTCTTGCTATCAGCCAAGAAGACGGGGACTGGCGAATTGACTTAGCAAGTAGTCAAGCCGAAATCCATCTAGCCACTTCTTTCATCTCGTCTTCTCAAGCTCTGCTTAATCTACCTCAGACGGACTTTGATAGCTGTAAAGCAAGTGCGAAAGCGGACTGGGAAAATCTCCTCCATCGTTTTGATGTGCTAGAGACAGGAGAGGCTGATCGGACCTTCTTTGACCACTGCCTCTACAGACTCTTCCTCTTCCCGCAGACTTTTTATGAAGTGAACGAGTCAGGACAAGCCATCCACATGGATCTGGCTACTGGTACTGTCAAACCCGGCGTCCTCTTTAGCAACAATGGCTTCTGGGATACCTTCCGCACCACCTTCCCCCTTTTTGCCCTTCTTATACCGGAACACTATCGTCTCTTTTTAGAAGGCTTTCTCAATAGCTACCGCGATACTGGTTTCCTGCCAAAATGGCTGGCCCCAGATGAACGTGGCATGATGCCTGGTACCCTGCTAGATGGCGTTATCGCAGATAGCGCCTGCAAGGATATGGCCCCCGACTTGGAAGAAGAACTCCTCCAAGCCATGCTTGAAACAGCCACCAAATCCGACCCTCTCGGCATCAATGGCCGCCACGGACTAGCCCAATACCAAGAACTTGGCTACCTCTCTACCGACCACCACGAAAGCGTCAGCCACACCCTAGACTACGCCTATAGTGATTTTTGCATCGCCAGCTGTGCCGAAAAACTAGGTCAGAATGACATCGCGGAAACTTATAGAACTTCGTCACAAAATTACTGCCATCTATTTGACGCTGCGACGGGTTACATGCGTGCGCGAGATAGCCAAGGCAACTTCCGCCCTGACTTCTCCCCTTATAGTTGGGGACGCGATTATGCCGAATGCTCTGCCATTCAAGCGACTTTAGGCGTCCTCCATGACATCCCAGGCTTAATCCAGCTTATGGGCGGAAAAGAAGCCTTCAGCCACTATCTTTTGAAAGCCTGTCAGGGTGCTCCCCTCTTTGAAACCACTGGCTATGGTTACGAGATTCACGAGATGAGCGAGATGGCTACCGCTCCTTTTGGGCAAATCGCCATTTCCAACCAGCCGAGCTTCCACATCCCTTATCTCTTCCGCTACAGTGACTACCCTGACTACACTGCTCTACTCATCAAGACCTTGCGTCAAGAAGCCTTTCACCCAAGCTGGCAAGCCTATCCTGGCGATGAGGATAATGGCAGTCTCTCTGCTTGGCACATCTGGTCAGCTCTTGGATTCTACCCGACCTGTCCAGGCAAATCCAGCTACGACCTCGGAATCCCTCTCTTTGACCATCTCCGTATCTACCTAGCTAAGGAAAATAAATGGCTGGATATCCATGCCGAGCAAAACCACAGCCATTTCAACTTTGTCAAAGAATGCCGATTGGACCAGACCATAGTATCTAGCATCCAACACCAAGACCTCTTGAAAGCTGAGCAACTGACCTTCACCCTCAGCTGGCTACCAAATCACTCCTAACCAAAAGAACCTTTGCACGATGCAAAGGTTCTTCTTTTATGAAACTTGGACCTGAAGCTGGTCAACCAGCTGCCCATCTACCGTCAAATTCAGATAAAAATCTAAGCTTTTATCTCCTGCAAAATACAAGGTTGGTAGCGTTAGCCTTTTTTCAGTTTCACCAACTTGAAACGCAAGGACTTGAATCTCGTCCCGATAAACGACACCATGCACACCCGTCCCTGGTTGAATCGAAATCTTAGCTTCTAAAGGACTGCTAGATTCTATGCGCTTCACTGTAAAGTGGACATTTTCTCCCTTGGTCACAGCCAAACTTTTTTCTGAAAACTCTAGTTGCTGAACGACTTCTTTTTTCGGCAAGGTAGGTGTTTTATAGAGTGAAATCTTGGTCAACAAAGGCAAAGCCTGTGTCTCTGTAATGGTCACACGTATCTTCTGCGCCTCAACGACTGATCCTCGTAAGAGACGTTTGTAGCCAACAGTATAACCAGAGCCAAACTCCTGCCAGGTACCATTCAACTCTACTTGAACATGGAAAGCAGCGATGCGTTGCCCCAGCTTCAAATCTTCTCTTAACTCAATCACATCAAAAGTTTTAAGTGCCCCTAAATCGAGCTCTAATTGTATTGGCAACTCTGCATCACTTGCCCAAGAACTAGCCTCCAGTTCATCTGTCAGATGATGACAAGCAAAGTCTGGTGATAGAGCAGGGCCAGATACCGTGGCTCCCAAAGCCAAATCTTCTTTATATAGCTCGTCACGGTAGGCAGCAAATTCATAGAGACGCTGGATATCCTTTTCATCAAAGAGGCCATCTTGGTTCGGTGGGATATTAAGCAAGAGTGGAGTTCCCCGCCCTACCGAGTGAAAGTAGATTTCGACCAACTCCTCCAGAGACTTAGGATCCTGATCCTCATGGTAAAACCAGCCTGGCCGAAGAGAAACATCTGCCTCCCCGATTGAAAATAGCGTCCCAGAGGGGTCTCCGTGCTGTAGATAATCTAATTCCGCCTCTGTCCCCAACTGGTCTGGCTTGACTTTTTGCCACAAGGGATCCCCTGCATAGCCTCGTTCATTTCCAATCCAGCGAATACTGGTCCCTTCAGTTGAGAAAATCAAACAATCGCCCTGCAAGTCACGAATGGTTTCAAACCAAGTCTCAAACTCATAGTTGACTTTCTGGGCCCCTTCGCCTCGAGCACCATCCATCCACACCTCAGTGAACTTACCGACATTCCCATAGGCAGGATTTGATAAAATTTCCTTCAATTGAGCCAGATAGTAGGCATTGTAGTCCGCTTCTCGGTCCACGTGATAGAGGGGACTGTGAGCATCCCAAGGAGACAAATACACTCCCATATCCATATCAAACTCAGTCGCAGCTTGGGAAACCTCAAGGAGCAAGTCCCCCTTTCCATCCCTCCAAGGGCTAGCCTTGACCGAATAATCTGTGTGGGCTGTCGGGTAAAGCACAAAACCATCGTGGTGCTTAACCACCAAAATCAGCTTTTTAAAACCTGTTTCTTTGAGCACTCGAACCCATTCACGCGCATCCAACTTGGTCGGGTTAAAACGCTTGGTATCCTCTTGCCCACTTCCCCATTCTTGGTCATAAAAGGTATTGGGGCCAAAATGGATAAAGGCAGCTAGTTCATCCTCTAAATAAGCTAGCTGAGCCTGACTTGGTAATGGCTCATGTGGTTTTATTTTCGTCATCATCTCAAATCTCTTTCTCTTGTTCACAAAGTTATCCACAACTTGTGGATAAGAAAACATACCTAAAAACTAATTTCTTCAGACTCCCGCTCTTAGACTTTGGACCTGTAAATCTAAACAGACCTTTGTCAAATAGCTCTGTACTAGGGTTTCTGCTAGCTCTCTAGCAAGTTACTAATGTACGGAACTATTATCAGGATGCTTCATCGCCCTGGATTATATATTATTTTCCCCTATACTTATCCACAGACTGTGAATAAACTATTGTTCCGGACTGCTCTCTCCTTGACTATAACAAAAAACGATAGTAGCGTCAATATGACTAAGATTTCTTCCTAAATCCCCTGAAAAGATTCTATAATTTGTACAATCGTAGCTTTTACATTCTTCAGCTAGTGAGAATCAGCCAATAGATAATGACTTCTTTATCACATTGTGAACAGTACATCTGTGATACTATAACGCCCATAGCCTACTCAGATAATCGTTTCTAGCAAAAAATCCCGCAGATTTGCGGGATTTTCTCTTGCATCAATGCGCCAACATTTCTTGGGCGATTTCTTGACCAGATAGCTTATCTGGATAGTAGGTTGGCCAGTTATCCATCTCATCAAAGAGAGCTTCTTGACTGGTGCCCCCAAAGAAGATATGGAAATGTTCTGCCTTGACTGGAGCGATATTGTGGTCGCTAAACTGAACATACTTGAATTGTCCAGCATCTGCATCTGTCGCTTCAAAGAGGAAACGCACGCCACGATTGCCTTTCTTATAAGTCAAGATTTTCTTGCCGACATACTTGTAAGTGAATTTCTTACTTTGTCCACCTTGAACAAACTCCATGGTATTGTCCGTGATGTTGATCTTAGTCACATCTGTCTGATACCCTTTTGTATAGTAGGCCTTGTACTCGTCTTTGGTCATCTTGCCAGTCAACTTAGCCTTGTAATCAAAAACTTGATCGAAGGTCCCATCCTCAAGGAAAGGATAAACTGATTGCCAGTTGCCAACATAGTCACTCAAGGCGCGGTCCTTGACATCTGCATCCTCAAAGTAACCGTTATGAACTGTCTTGGTGTTTTCTTCCTTCTCTGGCTCAATTTCCGGTCCTTCTTGATCTGTTGTCTGCTTGAGAGCCTTGAGGTTTTTCTCCATGATAGAGATATAGTCCTCACCAGCCTTGGTTGCTTCTTCTGTCAGACTTTCCAACGGATTGAGCACATCTAGTTTGACACCCGTTTCTTTGGAAAGGGTATTGGCAAGGGCTTGAGAGGCATTCTCTTCAAAGTAGATATAAGAAATCTTGTTTTTCTTGATATACTCTGTCAACTCTGCTAAACGAGCTGCTGATGGTTCTGCGTCTGGTGAAAGACCTGAGATTGATACTTGCTTGAGACCGTAGTCCAAAGCCAAGTATCGGAAGGCTGCGTGCTGGGTCACGAAACTTTTTTGTTTAGCTTGAGACAAGCCATCTGTATAGGACTTGTCCAAGGCTTGTAACTTTTCAATATAGGCAGCGGCATTCTTTTCAAAAACCTCTTTTTTATCAGGATAATCTGCTGACAAACTATCACGGATATTCTCTACCAGTTTGATAGCACGTGCTGGTGAGAGCCATACATGGGGATCGTAGTCATGATGGTGACCTTCATCACCGTGATCATGACCTTCCTCTTCTTCCTCACCACCTGGCAAGAGGAGCATATCACCTGTTGCCTTGATGGTTTTCACCTTTTTCTTATCCAAGGATTCTAGCAATTTTGGAACCCAAGTTTCCATGTTTTCATTTTCATAGACAAAGGCATCTGCGTCTTGGATTTTGGCAACTGCCTTGGCGGAAGGTTCGTAGTCGTGGGGTTCTGTCCCAGCACCGATTAGAAGTTCTACATTTGCGGTATCTCCCGCGACTTGCTTGGTAAATTCGTAGACAGGGTAAAAGGTTGTCACGATATTTAATTTCCCATCTGCCTGTTTTTGATTGGAACAAGCTACTAAGAATACTGTCACAAGACTTGCCAAAAGGAAGCTAAGTTTTTTCATTTTCGTCTCCTATTTGATATAACGCTTGAGTAGACTGACTAATAAAAAGACAACTACAAAGATAATGGTGATACTTGCACTAGCAGGAGTCTCCGCATAATAGGAGATGTAAAGCCCCGCTACCATTCCCAAAAAGCCAATCGCACTAGCCAGTAACATAACAGATTTAAAGTTTTTCCCCAGACGAAGGGCAATACTAGCTGGCAAGACCATAATGGTCGACACCAAAAGGGCTCCTGCTGCTGGAATCATAAGGGCAATGGCCACCCCTGTCACCATGTTAAAGAGGATAGACATGGTACGAACGGGCAAGCCATCCACAAAGGCCGTGTCCTCATCAAAAGTCAGGATATACATTGGTCGCAAGAACAAGAAAGTCAAGAGCAAAACGACCGCAGCAATGGCAAAGAGGAAAATCACCTGCTCCTGGCTAATGGTCACAATCGAACCAAAGAGATATTGGTCCAAACTCATGGAACTCGAACTTTTCCCCTTACTCATGACAATAAGTGACACCGCAAGTCCTGTTGACATGAGGATGGCTGTCCCGATTTCCATAAAGCTCTTATAGACTGTACGGAGATACTCTAGAAAGACCGCAGCGATCAAGACGATAGCAATGGTTGAAATAGTTGGAGAAATCCCCAAAACCAGACCAAAGGCAACCCCTGACAAGGAAACGTGACTGAGAGTATCACTCATGAGACTCTGACGACGTAAGATAAGGAAGGTCCCAAGAACTGGAGAAAAGAGACTCATGGCAATGACCGCCAAGAAGGCTCGCTGCATAAAGTCATAAGATAACAAACTAAGCATGGTCCACCTCCTGGTCGCTTTCGTGAACGTTAAAACAACGCCACGGCGAGTCTTGGTTACGGACTAGATGGATATTGCGATCCGCATAGTCCTTGACCTCCTCAGGGTCGTGCGTAATCATCAAAACAGCCTTGCCATGATGGTGGGCACTGTGGTGCATGAGTTCGTAAAATTCATTTTTGCTCCCCGCATCCATCCCTGTCGTCGGCTCATCCAAGACAAAGATATCTGGGTCAGAAGCAAACATCCGTGCAATAACCGCCCGTTGTTTTTGCCCACCAGAGAGGGAACCAATCCGTTTATCACGGTGTTCCCACATACCAACTGAGTCTAGACTGGCCTTGATATGCTCCTCATCGTGGGCATTCAAACGACGGAACCAGCCCTTTCGCGGATAGCGACCCGACTTGACAAATTCATAAACCGTACTTGGAAAACCAGCATTAAAACTGGCAATCTGCTGGGGAAGATAAGCTATCCTAAGCTTTTTCCCATGAGTGTTTGTCTTTGAGATGGTTACCTTGCCAAATCTTGGCTGCAAGATGCCTAGACTAGCCTTGATTAGCGTCGTCTTGGCAGCTCCATTTTCACCAGTCAGGGTGACAAACTCCCCACTATCAACACTGTAGTTGATGTGCTCGAGGACAGGCTCTTTGTCATAATAGAAAGACAAGTCCTCTACTGTAATATACCGCATTATTTGATTTCTCCTACTAAAGCAGTTAAAAACCGCTGGATGATTTCTTGTTCATTTGGAGTAAACTGATTTGCTACTTGTTCATAGGCTGAGAGCGTGTGTTCATGATGATGGTGGTGTTCTGCCGCTACTGGTCGAGCTAGCTCGGTCAGTTGATAAAAAATCACACGCGCATCCTTGGGATCTCTGGATGTCTCTAACATGCCCTCTTTGACCAAAGACTTGATAGCCTTGGTCACTGCTGCCTGGCTGACATTGAGGCGACGGGCCAACTCCGAGTTGGTTAGGGATTCTTCCGACAAGAGCATGAGGATGTGTTCCTGAGTATTGGTCAAGGCTACATCACTTGTGCAATGCCCGATCAGAATTTCATGCTGGTTCTCAGATCTCAAGATCACCTCGTTTAAAAAGTTATCGATTTCCTGTGCAAGCTGTCTCATGTGTTACTCCTTCCCTAGCTATCTTTTTCGTAAAAAAACTTAGATAGCCACCGATTCTTTACTGGTTAATTATATCATAAACCAAAAAAGAGTCAAGGGAAAAAGGCGTAAAAACGTTTCCCTAGACTCTTCTAGATGTAAAATTTAACCTATTTTTGCTTTGGTTTTCGACTCGATAAGATACCTGCCAAACCAGCTACCATTCCCATCAAGAGCAAGAAGATGGACTGTTCACTTCCTGTATTTGGGAGGGCTTTTTCTGAGACAACTGCCTTCTTGCTAAATTGACCTGCCACCTCATAAGTAAGTGGTACATTTGTAGTCGCATCGCTAGCAGCTGCATTCGTTTGAGGCGTTTCTACTGGTAGACTAAAGGTTTTAGAATCCACAGAAATCGTCCGTGAGTTCGGATTGATCTTTTCATACTGGGTCAAATCAGCTGTTTTCAGATACTCTTCAAAGGCTGCATCCATAGAAGGACCTTCTTCTCGCGCACCACCTAACATCGTGTAGCCATCGCCACCCGCAGCTAAAAAATCATTGGTTGCAAGATAATAGGTTTTTGCGAGGTCTAGGAGTTCATAACGACCAGTCGTGCGGTTTTTGACCTGTATGGCCAAGACACGTTTACCTGATGGTAGATTGGTATCATAGTAAACCTTCACACCTGAAACTTGCAAGAAGCCACCACTTGGTTCTAGCAATGGTTGCCCGTTCTCATCCAAGACCTTCTTGCCATCCTTATCGACCTGCAAGATAGATCCGAGTGACTTTTCAAACATATCCAATACTTGTTGCCCAGTCACTTGGATTTGTGAGATGGTATTTCCAAATGGAAGAACAGCAATGACATTTCCTTTCGTAATCGGTTTGCCTTTTGCAATAGTTTCACGCAAGCCACCACCATTTGTCACAGCGATGTCAGTAGGATGGCTAAATCCTGTTTGACCATACTGATAGAGGGAGTCCGCTACGACGTTTCCGAGGTTGGTTTCACGAACCCGAACATTCTCACGATCTCCGTTGAGTTCTACAGGGCTGTTTGAAACGACTTCAACAGCATTTTCAGCATCGTATTTTTGTTTAATGTCTTTGACTAGTTTTTCAACTGTTGGATTGGCTGGTAATTTTTTAGCATCAGCAGCCGGAATCTGAGTTGGATTGCCCAAAAGCTGACGTGATTTGTAGGTGATTTTCCCTACATTATGAAGGTAGCTTCCTGTCTGGTTATAGGTAACATTGTCTCCATAAGTCGTTGATTCTACTGTATGAGAGTGACCGTCGATTACTGTTACGCGTTTCCCTTTCAAACGAGGATTTTTAGACAAGGCTTCTGCCAAAGTTGAACCACGCCATTCGACTGGAGTTGTAGTATCCACACCCAAGTGAGCCAGCACAACATAGTGTTTGTAGTCCTTGCCTTCTGCACGAGCCTTGGCTTGGACTTCTTCGATAACCTTATTCACCTCGGAGATTGGATCTGTAAAGGTTACCCCTTTGACATTTTTAGGGTGAGTTTTGGTAGCTGTTTCAGGTGTTGTCACGCCGATTACAACAAACTCATCACCTTCCACAGTCTTATCTTTATCAACGATTGTAGAAGCTTCAAAGAGACGAGCACCATTGACGTAGGTATTTGAACTAAGTAATGGGAATTTCAAGATTTCCTTGTATTTTTTAGCTTCGTCTAAACCAAAGTCAAACTCATGATTTCCTACTGCCATGGCATCATACTGCATCTGATTAAGAATTTCAGCGCGTGCTTCACCCTTTGTAGAGTTGGAAATCGGTAAACCTTGGAAGGCGTCTCCCGCATCTACGACGAGAGTCATTTGATTTGATTTCGCGCGTTCCTGCTCGATGACAGTCGCTAACTTAGCATCACCAATTACTCCCTTTTCCTCTACAATACGACCATGGACATCATTGGTGTGTAAGATAACGGTGTCCTTTTCTTCGCCTTTAGTAGATTCAGCAGGAGCTTCCTTTGCTTCCGCCGATTCAGCACTTGTGGGACTTGCCACCTCTGTTGTTGGAGCTACAGGAGTTTCTGAAGTTGCTGGATTTGCTACGACTGCAGGGCTTTCTGCAGGGGCAGTTGCTTCTTCAGCATAGACTTGTCCAGCTAAGAAGGCTAGAGCTAACAGGGCTGTCGACAAGACAGGTAACAAAGAACGTTTGTTCATTTTAAAATCCCTTTCTTTTCTTCTTTTCTTCTTTTCTTCTTTTCTTCTTTTCTTCTTTTCTATTACATTATACGCTATTTCTGAAAAAATTTAAACTTTTGACCTATTTCTCTCTCAAATATTCGCTATTTAACAAAAAAACTTGAACCAAAAAGTTCAAGTTTTTTATTGATCTATTGAAAATCTTTGATATTTCCATCATAGGTCGCCCAGTCCTTGCTAAAGAAGCGGTCATTCATTTTGTAGTCTGGAGCTGGGGTCGGATCCGTTAAGAAGGGATTGACAACCTTATCAAAAGCCAGCCAACCTAACCAACCAATATGAATCGTATCCTTGACAAAGTAGGGATCTCCGCCTTTTTTAGAAAAGTCAGCAATGTTGGTGAAACCTTGACTTTCTAACTGGTAACGAATTTTTTCAACAGCATGTTGGTACATTTCCTCGCTGAGCCCTGTATGGGCCATCCATTTTTTATTGACAGGCTGGATCACAAAAAGAACATTGACCTTTGATTTGGCAAATTGATTGAGAACCAACTGCAAATCATTGTATTCAGACGACTTGAGGAAATTGTAATTTTTTTGATAGCCCTTATACTTCTCGAGGTAGTCTTTCACCTGAGTCTTATAAAATTGATTTTCAATTCCCATATCGTTGTTATTGGTATTGGCTTCTGCATCCTTTCGAGCAATTTTTTCTAACTCCTCATAAGAAAATTGATCCGGAAGATCTTTTAAATAGTTCTCCACATGTTCCTTGTACTTGAGTTTTCCTCGAATGGAAAATTGTCCAAATAGTGAAGCCTGACGCTCATTAAAACGCGCAAAAGCCTTGATAATAGCACGATCAACCTCTGATAATTCCTCACCCTTTGACAGCTTCTCAACGAGGCCCTTCATAGAGACTCCTGGATTTTGCTTTAAGAGACGTTTAGCCGCATGTTTGGCTGCAATATCTCCCGATTGATTTTCTAGAAAGGCTGTCAACTGATCGTTGTTAAAGTAGTTTTGGAAGAAGGCTGGCTCATAGTCCTCCTCTGTAAACCACTGAGGCGAAATGACAAATACTGCCTGTTTTTCCTCGATTTCTGGTAAGATTTGCTGCATACCGAAATACTGGTTAAGCGAGGCCGCTCCTGCTTGTCCCAAAAAGTAGGGCCGGTAGGGGCGACTATATTTCTCCGCCAAGACCGCAGGATGCATGCTATCAAAACGAATCCACTCACTTGAGCCAAAAAAGGGAATAAAGCGCATATTGGGTTCTGTAAAGGCTCTTACTTTTTGGCTTCTCTCTTTAAAGCTCTCCGAACTAATCGCTGCTGCAGAATATTTTTCTTCAGTCAAATTATGACTCGGATTGTTTGGATAGAAAAAGATCAGTAAGAAAACAAGAAAACTAGCAAGAAGCAGAGGGCCAAAGATTAACCACAAACGCTTAAGCATTCTGTAACTCCCTAATGCCTGCTACGATTTTATTGGCTGTGTTCCAGTCATCACGACCGAACTCCGTCACTGGGACACGAATGTCAAAACGATTTTCAATCTCAACAATCAATTCAACCGTTCCCATGCTATCCAAGACACCTGCATCAAAGAGGTCCTCATCCATCATGTCAGAAACATCTTCCATAAACAACTCATCAATAATTTCGATAACTTCTGATTTGATATCCATATTTTATTTCCTTTTATTTTTTAAACCATAAATCATTCAAGAATCCAGAAAAGATTAAGAATGAAAACATGACGACATGGAAGGTGACAACCATGCCAAACAACTGAATCCAGCGATTCTCAGGTAAAGCAGCCTTCCCTGCTTTTTTGCGTTCTTTATTGAGTGCTTTTTTCTTGCGAACCCAAGCATCATTGATGACCAGTCCAATCCCATGAAAGAGTCCGTAGGCGATGTAGTACCAGGTCACTCCGTGCCAAAATCCCATAATCAGCATATTTACAATATAGGCGACACTTGAAGTCACATTGCGATTTTTAAAGACCTTCTTTCTAGTCAAGACCATCACCATTCGCATAAAGACAAAATCACGGAACCAGAAAGACAGGCTCATATGCCAACGATTCCAAAACTCCTTTAAATCCCTTGATAAAAAAGGCTTGTTGAAGTTTATAGGACTACGAATCCCCATTAAGTTTGAAATGGCTAAGGCAAACATAGAGTAGCCTGCAAAATCAAAGAACAATTCCAAACCAAAGGTATACATGACTGCTAGGGCATAATGGTTAAAGAAGCCACCAGTCTGCAGGGCCAAGTTCTTTAAAGGAGGTAGCAAAATCTCTCCTAGAATATGGGCCAAGATAAACTTGTAGAGAAAGCCAAGCATGATATACTTGACAGCCTCTTCTAGCATATCCATCAACTCTTCTCGCTCAGGAATGGTCTCGTAATTTTCATTGAAACGTTTAAAGCGATCGATAGGACCACTCGAGAAAGTCGGCATGAAGAGGAGAAATCGGAGAAATTCCCACAAGGTGAAATCCCTAATCACCCCATCTCTCAGCTCGATGATCATCCCAACCGAACGAAAGGTCAGGTAAGAGATTCCCAAAAAGCCAAGCAAGGACTGGGGAGCATGAATAGCAGGAGCTACTTTCACAAAGATAATCGGCAATAGAGATAAAAAGCTAACCAGATAAAAGACCCACTGACTATCCCGCTTTTTTCTGTATCTTTTGTAGGAAAAAACAAGTAGCAATTGCCAAACGACATAAAGAAGGAGGGCACTGATTTGATCCGTCTTCCCACCTACCAACATGGCTAGGATAAAGAAGAGACTAACCAGCACCTCATATAAGGCAAAACGTTTCTTGAAAAAGAGTCCGATAAAAATAGGCAAGGTGGCACCGATGATGTATAGAAAATACTGTGGATTCCCATAAGGTTCCAAATGAGGAAATTGTTTGAAAAATTCCATCATCGGCTGTTTACCTCGTTAATCAAGCCTTTGATGTCAATCTTACCATTTGGAGTCAGCGGTAGACTGTCCCGATAAAGGAATTTAGACGGCATCATATAGGACATCATGATATCTGCCAAGTCTTCCTTGATAGCCTTGGTTATATCGATATCGCGTTCAAATTGCTGACGGATACCATCCTTTAGGATAACATAGGCCAGTAGATTCTGTACCTTGTGGTCCTTGTTATAACGTGGGACAGCAACAGCCGACTCGATATAGCGAGACTTGTTGAGGTTTTGAGAGACATCTTCAAGCTCAATACGATAACCATTAAACTTAATCTGGAAGTCCATCCGTCCACCGTAGAGAAGCAAGCCCTCATCTGTCATAGTTCCCACATCTCCTGTGTGGTAGGCCGGAAGACCCTCGAACTCAAAGAAGGCTTCTGCCGTTTTTTCAGGATTGTTCATATAGCCTTTTGAAACAGCTGGTCCAGAAACGATGATTTCTCCCTGCTCACCATTTGGAACTTTCTGACCTTCCTCATCAAGGATAAAGGTCGGAGAATCCGCCTTGGTATAGCCGATTGGCAGGCGTTTGAGAGTCGCCAACATCTCATCTGTCACGGCAACTGCTGATAGGGCTACTGTCGCTTCTGTTGGTCCGTAGGCATTGATGATACGGGCATTTGGGAATCGCTCGCGTAGTTTTCGAGCTGTTTTGACCGTCAATTCTTCCCCATCAAAGTAGAAATGCGTGATTCCTGGCATTTTCTCACTATTAAAGTCTTCTGACAACATGGCCATATCTGCAAAGGAAGGCGTTGAAGTCCAGATAGCGATAGGCAAGGAAAAGATGGTCGCAAAGAGTTGCTTAAAATCCTGTGTGATAGCAGATGGAAGAGCGAAAAGTGTACCACCTAGTGCCAAGGTTGGCGCCCAGTACATAACAGACAGGTCAAAAGAATAAGGTGGCTGGGCCAGCATTTGCGGACGACTTGGCGTCGCAAACTCCTTGTCTGTAATCATCCAGTTGGTAAAGCTGAGGAGATTATCATGGGAAATCTGCACTCCCTTAGGCTTACCAGTCGTACCAGAAGTAAAGATGATGTAGTAGTTGTCATCTCCCTTGACTGGATGCGTTATGGCATAGCTGGAACGTCGAGAAAAGGCTTCATGGACTTGCTCTAAATTCAGCATTGGTATACTTGTCTGCTCTAATGGAAAATCTGAAATAGCAATAATCAAGCTCGGTTCTGCTACTTCTACGATAGCAGCTACCCGTTCTAAGGCTGAATGGCTATCGATGGGAATATAAGCATGACCTGACTTGGTCAGGGCCACAAAGGTAGCCAACATCTCATACTCCTGTCCGCCATAGACGACAACAGGAGATTTTTCTGGCAAATTCAACTGATCAATGGCTGAAGCCAAACTATCCGAATCAACCTTCAAATCTCCATAAGTATGCTCTCGCCCCAAAACGTTGTAAACAGGATAACTAGCTTGTGTCTGAGCAAAGTGCTCAATCGTTTCAATCATATCAACTATTGGTTTATTTGACACAATAGATTTTCTCCTTTGAATTAAAATTCATTATAGATAAAGCCGCCTTGTCCCTGTCCAAGGTAACTAAAAAAATATAGCAAGCCTAGTAAAATAACAAAATACAGGAATGTTTGAGCCCAAAAAATATAAAACGTTCTCTTTTTTTTCATATTCGACTTCTTTTCTGTAAACTTTCAGGAATATTGCGCAAATAAGCACTTACTATCTTATCTTTTTACCATTTTACCACTTTATCATGCTAATTTTCAACTGTTTACCGTCACTTAAAAGTTCGTTTTAGCTTATTTTAAGATAAGTTAAGATATCAATGTTTTTGCCATCAAAAATGACAAAAAAGAGCCTGAGACTTCCATCTCAAACTCTGTTGCAAATAACTCTTTTATCTTAAAAAAGTGAAAATACTAGGACTGCCAAGGCTGCACCAATGATAGGTCCCACAACTGGAATCCAAGCATAAGACCAGTCCCCATCTCCCTTATTTGAAATCGGAAGGATACTGTGCATGATACGAGGTCCAAGGTCACGAGCTGGGTTCAAGGCATAACCGGTTGTCCCACCTAGTGAAAGACCGATACCGACAATCAAGGTCCCCACTGCAAAGGTCCCTAATCCTGCCTGAAGGTCATAGAGCCCCAAGGCAAAGATTGTCAAGAGCAAAACAAAGGTTCCAAGGATTTCGCTAACCAAGTTGGATACTGTGTTCTTGATTGCTGGTCCAGTACTAAAGGTCGCTAGGATATTGCCTGCATTTTCTTCTGCTTCATAGTGTGGTTTGAATTGCAACCAAACCAAAATCTGAGCCACCATCGCTCCAGCGAACTGAGCTAGGATATATGGGAATACTGAAGCCCAAGGCAAGTCACCTTTTAAGGCTACACCAAGCGTCACAGCTGGGTTTAAGTGTGCAGGACTAAGTTTGCCAGATACAAAGACGGCAACCGCAACGGCGATCCCCCATCCCATCGTGATGACGATCCATCCTGAATTGTTACTCTTGGTTTTAGGAAGAACCACACCTGCTACAACACCATTTCCTAGGAGGATAAGGATCAAAGTCCCCAAAAATTCTCCAAATAATTCTTTCATCATATCGTTGTCTCCATTTAAAAGAAGGAAAGAGAAGGCAAGGAAAGCTTACCTCCCTCTCTTCTAGTTTTTCTTAATTTTTTAATGCCGCTAAATCGTTGTTAGCAAGAGCTGCTTCGACATCCGCACGGTAGGCTGCTTTTTCTTCTACTGACCAATCATAGAATCGTCCCATTTCATCTAGAACTGGCTCAACGATGCTATCCAAACTATCACGCATAAAGAGCATGTGGTTGGTACGGCGAAGGAGGAAGTCAACTGGGCTCAGAGCCAACTCATTGCGCATTGCATAGTGAAGGGACAAGGTATCTGCCAAGCTTAGTCCTGGCGCTTGTTCCAAGCTGTGAGCAAGGGCAAAGACTTTCGGTGCATTTGAACCGTAGAGATTTGCTAGGTAATGAGCTTCCTTGCTATCCAAGCCACGTGACACTCCAAGTTGAGCAAAGGCTTCAATTTCTGAGTCCACATTCGCTGGGTTCAATTCTCCACCTGAAACTGGGTAAGTCTTAGAATTGATGAGTTTAAAGCTACGGTCAAATTCTGCTTTGAGGATATCAACCACGCGCTCCATAGCCCCTTCAGCCATCTTACGGTAGTCTGTGATTTTACCACCAGCAAGGGTCAAGAGGCCATTGTCATCACGGTCCAAGCTCGAACCACGAGAAACTGCAGATGGGTCCAAATGTTTCTCAGATGTGCTGCTTTCAAGCTTGCTAACAGCAGATTCAACATCTTCACGCGTTTTTTCTTTCGATAGATAAGCCTCGACAGTCGCAATCAAGCTATTGAAGCTTTCGTCGCTAATGGTTCCGTTATTTCCGCCATTGTAGTCAGAAGCACTATTGCCTGCGATCAATGGACGAAGACCAGCCCAGCTACTTTCGATATCATCAATGGTGATATTTGCTTCTGGGAAGCGGTTGTTGACAATGCCAAGTAGATAATCCACATCTTCCTGCGTCACTTTTGGATGTTCCAAATCGCCTGTGTAGTCTGTATCGGTTGTCCCAAAGTAGGTCTTGTTTTCACGTGGGAGAACAAAGACCATACGACCATCTCCCAAACCTGTGTCAAAGTAAACTGGCTGTGAAACCTTGATCTTACTAGAGTCAACCACCAAGTGAACTCCCTTGGTTGGACGCATTTGTGAGAATTGCGTTCCCTTATTAGACAAATTACGTACCTTGTCACTCCAAGGACCTGTCGTGTTGATAACCAAACGAGCCTTGATTTCAAAGACTTGGTCTGTCAACAAATCACGAGCTACAGCACCTGTAATCTTGCCACTTTCGTCAAAGAGGAAACCTTCTGCCTTAACGTGGTTGGCAATGAGGGCACCGTCTTGGTTGGCACGTTTAATGTTTTCAATCACAAGACGCGCATCGTTGTTACGGAAGTCAAGGTAAACTCCACCTCCTATCAAGCCTTCTTTCTTCAAGTTTGGCTGGTGTTCCAAGACTTCTTCTTTGCTCAAGACCTTGTTAGCAGCTGGCGTATTGCTAACACCTGCCAAAAGGTCGTACAAGTCCATGGCTACTTTGAGACGGAAGAGGCTAAAGGTCGCTCCATCTTCATCGTAAACTGGCAAGAGCATCGGATCTGGCTTTGGAATATGTGGAGCGATTTGTTGAACCACCGCACGTTCAGAAACTGTATCTGATACCACTTCTACGTCGAATTGTTTGAGGTAACGCAGACCTCCGTGGACCAATTTTGTTGATCGGCTGGATGTTCCTTCTGCGAAGTCCTGCATTTCAATCAAACCAGTGTCAAGACCACTGGCTGCAGCCTGCAAAGCTACACCAGCTCCTGTAATCCCTCCACCAATAATCAAGAGATCCAAGGTACGTTCCTGCATTTTTTTAATTGACAATTCACGTGTTTTCTTTGAAAATTCCATATTTACACACTTTCTAACTGAGTCACTTTATTCTTTCAGTATTAGTCATCGATTTCCGCAAAGACTTGAGTTGCTTTCACAGCCTTCTTCCAGCCCTTATAAAGTTGTTCCTTACGAGATTCGTTCATCGATGGTTCGAAGAGTTCTCCTGTCTCGTTCAAGAGTTTCAACTCATCCAAGTCCTTCCAGTAACCCACTGACAATCCTGCTAGGAAGGCTGCACCGAGGGCAGTTGTTTCCAAGTTTTTAGCGCGTGCGATATCGATTCCCAAAATATCAGCCTGGAACTGCATGAGGAAGTTGTTCATAGCAGCACCACCATCCACCTTCAAGACTTGGATAGCTGTCTGAGCATCCACTTGCATGGTGTCAATGATGTCACGCACTTGATAAGCGATAGATTGCAAAGTCGCCTTGATAAAGTCTTCTTTAGTTGTTCCACGAGTCAAGCCAAAGACAGATCCTCGAGCGTTTTGGTTCCAGTATGGTGCCCCTAGTCCTGTAAAGGCAGGAACGACATAGACTTCGTCATTGTTGTGAGAATTGAGAGCATATTTTTCAGACTCTGGTGAGTTTTCCACCATGCGAAGACCATCACGAAGCCATTGAATGGCACTTCCAGCGATGAAGATAGAACCTTCCAAAGCATAGTAAACCTTGCCGTTAATACCATAACCAATCGTTGTCAAGAGATTGTTCTCAGACAACTGCATCTCTTCACCAGTGTTCATGATGATGAAGGAACCAGTTCCGTAGGTATTTTTAACCATACCAGGATCAAAAGCCAACTGACCAAAGAGGGCTGCTTGTTGGTCACCAGCCATACCAGAGATTGGTACTTCTCCGCCGTAGAAATGGAATGGAGCTGTCTTGCCATAGATCTCAGAGTTAGAACGAACTTCTGGAAGCATGGCCTTAGGAATGTTGAGGATTTCCAAAATCTCATCATCCCATTTAAGATCCTTGATGTTATAGAGCATGGTACGAGCTGCATTTGAGTAGTCAGTTACGTGAGCCGCACCGTCAGTCAATTTCCAAACCAGCCAAGTATCAATGGTACCAAAGAGCAATTCACCCTTTTCAGCTCTCTCTTGAGCACCTTCTACATGGTCTAAAATCCAACGAACCTTGGTAGCAGAGAAGTAAGCATCGATGATCAAACCAGTCTTTTCATGGAATTTTTCCACATAACCTTGGCTTTTCAGTTGTTCAGCCAGAGGAGCAGTTTGGCGTGATTGCCAAACGATAGCATTGTAGATAGGGAGCCCTGTTTTCTTATCCCAGACGACAGTTGTTTCACGTTGGTTAGTAATTCCGATTGCCTCGATTTGATTTGGTTTCACACCACTTTCGATGAAAGCACCCGCGATAACTGACTGAACAGAATTCCAAATTTCATTGGCATTGTGCTCAACCCAACCTGCTTGAGGGAAAATCTGAGTGAACTCTTTTTGACTAGAGCTGACCTTTTCTCCTTTTTTGTTAAAAATGATGGCACGAGAACTGGTCGTTCCTTGGTCAATAGCCATGATGTATTTTTCTTGTGACATGTGCTGTCCTCCTGATAAAATCTTGAGGGGGTCCCTCTTTACAGTAACTAGTATACAAAATAAAGCGCTTTCTTGTTTATCAATTTTTTTAAAATTTTAAAAAAATGTGAGGAGATTGTGCGAATTTCACAAAAAAGACCTGAAAATTCAGGCCTTTTAGGCAAAGAGCATCTGGCGAATCTTTGCCAAATCCTCCATATCCAAATCATTTTTTAAATAATAGACCGAAGTCTGTTCTTCCTTATGAATAGGGTTGTTGGTAACTAGCAAATCATAATGCCGAGTCTGGTCATAAGCTTCAATGGTAATGAAACGATTGTATTCCAAATACCGTTTCAAAATGGCAGCCATCCTTGAAAAGACAAGGAAACCAGATGTCAAATCCAAACCAATCCTCATATGTTGGCCACCATTTTCTGCCATATACTCTATCAACTGAAGCCATCCCCAGAGAATTTTCTTATCTAGGTCGGTCCCCTGATGAAAGGCAGGCAAGATATGAAAAATTCTCTCTGCAGTCCCTTTAAAATCATGTTCCATCAGCAAATAGGGATGGCGATTCTCTGTCTGGTATCTGTACTGATCTTGTAAAATATAGCCCTTGTAGAGATAAACTTGACCACAGAGCTGACTGAGTTCATAGGTGACATGGTCCTCTGTGTAGTCCCCCAGCAGCTCCTCTTTCTTCATCTCTTGAATCAATTGCGTCAGCAAATCGGCTAATTGCCCTCCAAAACCAAGGATATACTCCATAGTATGAAGGGGCAAGATACGATGGGAAAGGAGAAATGAAAAGAATACCATCATCTCACCATCCTCAGTTCCTAGAGGGATGTGTTGCCCAGCAAAAAAGGACGGAGCCTTTCTCAGCAAGCGAAGGTAGAAAATATTGTCAAAATACCCCTGCATTTTTTCTTCTATGACTTGAAACTGACAGGCATTGACCCGAAGGCGCTGTTGACTGATGTGAGCCCAGAGAACCAAGTCCAATTTCTGACCTGAAGACAAGCTAGCACCGCAGATTTCTTCTAGGGTAGCAATCTCTTGTTTTCTCTCAGCTTTCTGCATATGACTTTCCCACTCCTGACTGGACCAAATCTTGCGAAAAAGGCAGAAATAGAAATAGCGAATCTGATGCTCCGGACCTCGCCAACGGCCATTTTGGA